>JAGWBT010000003.1:36210-123723 GCA_021295755.1 Candidatus Poribacteria bacterium | reverse complement strand
GTGTCTGTGCACACCTACCGATTATCTAGTTACAATGAAATGTCAACAGAACCTAGTCAGTCTTCCTTTCTGTGAATAGTCCATTCAATATCTTGCTCAACATTAATCGCCATTTCAATGAGTGCGTAACCCGCGGCTTCTGCTTGAAAAGTGTGTTGCCCAGCTAAAACATTATCAATCCGCGAATTATCTCCAGGCGTAACGTTTCCATATTCTATACTGTCCAGATATATCAACACTGGTACCTCCAACTCATTGTAAACTATAATGCTAAATTCATTTAACTCATCACTACAGCCGATATAGCAGAAAAACATCAGTAGAAATAGTAATTGACCCGACACAGGATTATCCATATTAAAGCGTACCATGATAAACCCCTCCGCTTTTTCGGCAATTTTCACTAGAGTCCAATACCTTGTAGAGGTTATGCACTTGGACAGCAAATAGGTTATAATACAGGCTACAAATCCACCCAAATGCAATGGATATGATTCTATCAACTTTCTGATGGCAACGCCGAGAGGCTACAGTTATACTGGGGCTGCCAGAGTCCAATTTGAATCCTTGATCTTCTGCGTGACAGGCAGATGTGTTAAACCAGGTTACACTACGGGCCCGACAAGGGTCGCTTTTAATTCTGGTCCCGACGTTTCATCCCGATTAATCGGGATAGGCGGAACAGGACTTGAACCTGTGACCTACGGCTTGTAAGGCCATCGCTCTGGCCAACTGAGCTACCCACCCAAAATCCAACCTTAATTCACAGGATTTAATCTTGGTGGTTTTTCATCATTCACCTTCAGATAAAACGCTGAAGTCAAGTCGTATACGGGTTCGGTCTCAGGCTAAGGGAACAGGCAACGACTATTTGTCGGGTGTGGTCATATGGTTACATAAAGGTAATCGGTCCCTACCTGCCTTTCACTTCTCCCCATGTGGTTGATAATAAGCCCTTTGCGGTAATGTGGCTTGGTTTATTTAGTAAAGTTATATTGCTCCGATGAACAGTCGAAATGGCAGCAGGTGCTGCTGGTATATCCCGCCCTGTGAAATGAGAGATGACTCGCGGCAATAATCGCCCTATAGAGAAGTCTTCACGGCGATCATATCCCCACTCAAGCGGCTGACCTGTAACAATCATCCAACCTCCTCCTAGATTGAATTCAATCAGCGTTGCACTCTCCGTAGTATCTCGGCAGTAGACTATCGTCCCTTCGGGAAGGTCCCTGAAGTTCTCATGACTGGCACGGTTGCCTGTGAGCGTTTCTGGCAAACCTTTTACCAAAGGAAGATCCGGTTGTGCAACTAAGTTGTTGTGATCAGGTTCATGGGTTATCTTGATATTGCCCGGCAATGTAATCCCTGCGTTTAAAATTGAACCTTCTGCCCATCCCTGATCACAAGCTCCCCAAAACATTGAACCACCTGTGTAGACAAAATTTGTAAAACGGATTTGACTGGCAGCATAGTTGTTATAGTAGTTCTGGCCCTGATCATTAGAAATAATAACGAGATCCTCACCCGGGATCAGAGGTACCGTGCCCATTTGGACTGAATCAATAATTTCATAGGTATTAGCACCTTTACCTTCGGTAAACCCAAGTTCCACAAGTGCGACGACCATTGCATTACTGTCCCAGGGGAGGTTATCTCTAAATAGCTTGATGTGTGTTGCGGTGCCGGCTCCTCCACCCACGCTCAAGATGTGAGAAATCGATCCAATTAACCCCTGGGTATCTTTAACCTCAAGGGTTACTGTGTAAGAACCGCTTTCTTCATATATATGCGTTGCAGATGGTTTCTGTTGCCAATCAGTGTCCCATGTGCCGTCCGTTTCCCAATCCCATCGAAATTCAAGCGCAATAACATCATCCTCGTTATCAGCGGTAGAAGAGGCATCAAAGCTGAAGATTGTTCCCACGATCCCAGCAGGCGGATCAAAGGTAAATTCTGCCTGAGGCGATCTATTTTCTTCCGTATCAATAATCTCTCCATTCTGCTGGGTCACATAATAACTGACTGTCTTGGGCGCGGTAACCAGATCCCATATAAAGGGTCCTTCCTCGTTTACAAACGCAAGTAATTTAAGAACAACCGCAACATTCTTTAACAATCCCGCAGCAGTTTTGATAAATTGGTGTGCACCTTCATTCGCAGTTTCTTGCCAGATCCAGTAAGCAATTCCTTCAGAATTGTTTACAAGTAAATTACAAAAGGCCGCAATAAATCCTTCCGCATCCCGCTTTGTAAAACTGTTGGATAGATTCCAATAATCTTCCCAAGAGATGTTTAGGTATGCTGGCAAGCCTGTTATAGGAGGGAGTGGCAATTTTCCAATGAGAATTTCTACAATGTATAGAATAGCTCTTCCGCCGTTATAAACCGTGGCTAGCCCATCTGGGGTGCTCATATCAAGAAACGAACTAAAATCTGAAAAGTCAAATCCCCTGGTGAGATATAAATGAAAATATCCATCGCCTAATGAATAGGTTGTTTCTTCTGACTTAGACAAGGCAATAGGTGGCCATCCCCATTGGTATTCCCATATCTGTTCTTTCCGGTTAATAGTAACAATATCCTGTAACCGGTTTCCAGCATTAGGATAGACACCAGCAGTATAGAAAACGTGACGAGGATTCATAAAAACAACATTGTCTCCGTTCGCATCTTCTATATACGGCGGATCGCCTAGAGTGAATGCAGCCCCGGAGGGGGCTGCCTGAACACTGAGGGATTCCATTGTTTCTTTCATGAGCTGAACCACCACTTGGAATACGATAGGGTTGCTATCATAATCAAGGGCAGTTGTCGCCTCAGTTCGATAGGCATCTTGTAGTAAGGATACCAATTCCTCAAAACGAGGATTCTGACGGACAGCTTGTAGATATTCCTGTCGTTGCTCAGCATTAGTGAAAATCAGATAAGGATTTATAAGTGTCAAGGCTAAAGCAGTAGACGTCTCGTTAGCTTCTACCTTTTGTGTAGCAGGATTATACACACCGATATATATTGGTTTGTCAGTGGAACGTGAATTAAAAAAGAGGAGCTGGGGTTTTTCTGCTTCAGGGGCCAGGACCGAGAATTTCCCATCTTGATCCAAATCTGATTCTCCGGCCAAAGTTACCACTTTCAAATCTTTTGCTTCTATATTGGAAGTTGATAAGTCAAGAAAACCTGTTCGTTCCTCCTTATTCATCGTTGGAGTTGGGCGGACTGGTTCTGCTAGAGTTTCAATCTTTAATGGATTTTTATCGTCTCCGCACCCAAAAAGCAAGATGGAAATAGATAACACGCCTATAACCAATAATAATATAACCCGAGTTGCCACGTATTGAAAATCCATTGGTTTTCCTTCTGTAGGGGCGGAGTCCCCCGCCCGTCAAGCTGATAATTATTCCGGTCAGGAGGTGGCTCTTGGGTGGGTTCCTGATTCGCTTGGAACTCACGCAGAATACAGTTTACAATCTCCTCGCTATAAGCCTGTGCATTAATACGGTTCTGGTTGGCTTCCCACGTCATTCGAGCCGCTGCTTCAAAATATTCGGAATGCCTATAGGCGTCTAGAATATCAACCCCACGCGAAAACGTGCCGTGTCCAACCCAATAGATGATGTGGCGCATCTCGTGTTGTTGATTTACTGGGAGGTCTTCGCCCTTAAAGAGGTGTAGGCTCTCGTAGGAAAGCTCAAGGATGCCTGGTGCCCGTTCTTGTACAAAACCGATTCTGCCAGATTTATCGTACATAATCGGGGTTTCTGGTTCGTACCCTCTCAGGAAGTCGTAAAATCGTGATGCCTCTCCGTGTTCACTACAGTTGCCATTGGCTGCCACTGCGCTTTATCCAAAGCACCGCTTGGATAAAGCGCTTTAAGCGAGTTTCCTGTCCGGTGTAGATGTCGGGACAGGTTTTAAGGAATGCGACTATTTTTGACCATTGTGTATCGGATAAGGTGAGTGTGGACATACCCTTTGTACTGCCCCCGTTAATTTGGGCCATAAATCATCAAAATTAAACCAAGAGTTGTTTGTCAAATTCAACGGGCGTTAAATAGCCTAACGCTGAATGGGGTCTTTTGTGATTATACACCTGTAGAATAAAATGCCCAATTCGTTCTCTGGCGTCAATAATGTCCTCGTACTCATTAAGATGGACCTCTTCCTCTTTGAGGGTTCGTATGAGTCTTTCGGCGTAGCCGTTGTCCCAGGGGCATCCTCTATGGGCTAACGAAATCTCAATCCCATGACTGATGAGCGTCGAAACATAAGCGGTAGAAAGGTACTGAACGCCCTGGTCGCTGTGGTGAATCTCTGGAACACTTTGGCTTAATGCGTGTTGTAAGGGTCTCAAGGTGAGCGGTTGTGTCAACTGTCGGCTCACCTGCCAGCCTCTTACCATTCGAGTGAACACATCCATTAACACCGCAACATAGATGAATTGCCCCTTCAGTCGGACATAGGTAATATCGCCACCCCAAACCTGATTACGCCGACAGATGTCAAGGTTCTCAATCCGATTAACCCATTGACCCAAACCCGCAACCGATTGGGTGGTTTGACACGCACGTTTGATGGCGACCGAAAGATTCTGTTCTCTCATCAATCGCCCGACCCGGGTGGAGCCAACCGTATATCCCATACGTACCAGCAACTGGGTGATACGCCTATAGCCATAGGTTGGATAACGAGTTGCGAGTTTTTCTATCTCAGTCCGTAGCGGTTGTTCAAAAGGGTCCGTTTTCGGTTGATAATAGAGACTGCTCCGATGCAAGTCGAGGGCGTCACAAATTTGTCGAACCGAGTATTCAGGCTGCAACGCCTCTACCATCTGTTGCTTTTGTGCCCGGTTCAATTGAGCCAAGTCGAGGCTTTTTTTTGGATGTCTAACGCTATGGTCAACCGCCCGACCAGCTGTTCCAGTTGAGCAATCCGTTCGCTAGAGTCGTTAGCGTGCTTATCAGTGGATTCAAACAACGTCGCCGCGTTGTCAACCAACTGGTGTTTCCACTTCGACAGTTGGTCAGCACTGAGATTGTGTTTGCGACACAGTTCCGCTTGCGAACTTTGACCCATAAGTGCTTCTATAACCACTTCTGCCTTAAATTGAGGGGTGAATCTTCTCCGGCTTGCCATCGGAAATCTCCTTTCAATTGAGTCGATATTGTATCATAATCTTGGTTTAGGGGGTGGCCCTAATTTCCGATGGCAGTACAAACTTTTCGGGTGGAAACAGTTCTAAAATAGCGGGCAGGTCAAGTTCAAAACCACGTAGGCTTTCGAGATTCATTTCTGCTAATACCTCCTTGAGGCTGCAATGTGCCGACGAAATGGCCCATTTTCCGCAAGGGCTTTAATGGTCATTTTCATTTGGTCTGCCGCAACTGCTCAATCAACGATTCCCGTTCTTGCTCGCTGAGAGTGGAAGCGTCAAGGCTCTGGATGATTTTTTCCAATCCGATGGTCTCAATGATTTTTTCTAATCCGATATTTTCGATGACTTGTTCCGGCGGGAACAGTTCCAGAATGGCGGGCAGGTCAAGCTCAAGACCGCGTAGGCTTTCGAGATTCATTTCTGCTAATACCTCCTTGATAGCTTGGGGATGCAAGATGCTGATGAAGTTTCTCATCTCACCCAGTTCGTGATAATGTTCAACCAAAGACCGCACAATTTCCCTTTCACGCGCTATGGTCCCCTTGTAAACCATCAACAACGACAGGGTTGCCGGCGTAATCGGGAGGGTTGCGAGGTCAATTTGATAGATTGGGAAGTGAGCCAGTGTACCGCATTGAACTCCTGGGCCTATTGGTATCAAGTCGTCGATGTAGAGCGGAAAATTACCGGCAAATTTGCTGGCAATGACCCACAGGGTGATCTGGTTCCGGTCAATAATTCTCTGCTGCATCTGGTATAAGCAAGCGTAGCTTTCGATTTGAGCGATAGTCGCCCAATTTGCCGTATCTCCCGCTCCTTTGAACTCCCCGATTGTGAATTGTCCAAGATAGTTATAAGGGTATGGAAGCGATTGAATCGGTACGCTTGGTTGAAACGGCAGATCCATTTCAAGCGGCATTTGTCCAAGTGAAATCGAGTCCTGTATCTGGATCTGGTCGCTCAGAGAGTGCCGAAGAAATTGAGCGATCAGCGGATGCCACTGGATAGCCATCTTTTTTGTACTTGAGTGCTTGTTTGTCTTGATCGAACCTAAGAAATGTGTAGGGGAGGGTTTGACACCTTCCCCTACTTCGTACCTATGAGCAGAACCACAAGTAACACGCCTACTTCCCGTTACCGTGCAGCGCATCGACAACCTTTTCCGGCTTCATTGGGAGTTCCGTGATCCGGATGCCAACCGCGTCGGCAACGGCATTTGCCATCGTTGCAAGCGTTGGGGTGATCGGCGGTTCACCGACACCCTTTGCACCGAATGGTCCGTCGGGCGCTTCTACTTCAACGATAACGGACTCAACGGTGGGGAGATCCGCGGTGGTAGGCACGCGATAATCGACGAATCCCGGATTCACGTTGCCTTCCTCGTTATACTGCATCTCCTCCATGGTCGCCCAAGCGTAGCCTTGTACTGCGCCACCCTCAATTTGTCCCTCAACTGCCATCGGGTTGATAGCGAAACCGACATCCTGTGAGGCTGCCATCTTCAGCACCTTGATTCTGCCGGTCTCTGGATCAATCTCGACCTTAGCGATCTGTGCGGCGAGGGCAGGTGTGGAAGGCTTCCGTGCAAAAGAACCTTTGCCGACGATGGGGCCACCCGTTGTTGAGAGGCTGTATGCGGCCAGTTCACCGAATCCGATTGACTTCGGCGGATCAGCCTCGATAGTTGCAACCTTACCATCTTTGAGTTCGAGGGATTCGACATCGGTGTTCAACCGTTCAGCGGCGAGTTCAAGGAGGCGTCTCCGTGTATCCTCTGCAGCGAGCTTAGCGGTATTGCCCATTGTGAAAGTGACGACACTGCCGCCGGAACCTGTGGCATAGGGCGCTGAATTGGTGTCACCGCGTGAGATTGTGACCTCCTCATAGGGAAGGGTCAGGATTTCAGCGACAATTTGGGCAAGTGCCGTATCTGTGCCGGTGATATCCATCGATCCGTGGAAGATTCGCGCACTTCCATCTTCATGGATAGAGACGAACATCCCACCGGGTCCACAGCCATTTGTCCAATCGCCGATTGCCACACCCCACCCTTGATTGGGTCCTTTCGTGCGGTTCTTCCAATCCACCGCATCGGCGACCGCTTGGAGGGTTTCCTTATAACCAACCTTGGGCTCGTTGGGTCCCGCAGGCACAGGATCACCTTCAACCCGCATATTTTTGAGGCGAAATTCAACCGGATCTAGGTTGAGTTTACGGGCGATATCGTCGAGTTGGGACTCACCGGCGAAAGCGACTTGCGGCGTTCCCGGTGCACGGTAGGCGGCGGTGCCAGACTTGTTTGTGTAGACACCATACGCATCAACCTTTAGGTGTGGGAACTTATAGACGCCACGCAGGCGGATGGTACTGCCGATTGAGGCTCCTGATACGGAACCGGAATCCCAGAAAGCCAGTCCTTCACGGGCGAGGATTGTGCCATCGTTCTTCACACCGGTTTTCAACTTAATCACACATCCCGGTGCCGGACGACCGTCTGTAAACTCCTCTTCGCGGGTCATCTGAATCTTCACCGGACGACCTGTTTTTTGGGAGAGGAGAACAGCGGGGACATGCGTCAACGCAACGCCAAAACGTCCACCGAATCCACCGCCCATCGTCGTCGCGACGACATTAATCTGATTGAGCGGAATGCCAAGCGTGCCGGCAATGCCGGAACGGATAGCAAAGGGACCTTGGGTGCTTGCCCAGACTGTCACTTTCCCGGTGGACTCGACATCAGCGACGGAGACGTGCGGCTCCATGTAGGTCTGGTGAACTCGTGGAATCACGTAGGTATCTTCCACAACCAGATCTGATTCGGCGAAGCCTTGTTCCACATCGCCGGCGGCGGAGTGCGTTTCGGCAGAAATATTGTAATAGACATCCTCCTCAAGGGCTTCCAACTGTGCGTTTAACTCAGCGATCTCCGCGCTGTGGTCTTGCGACTTGTCTCGCTCCAACTTTCTCAGGTCGGCTCTAATCGCTCGACGGGCGGGTCCATCTTTCGTATCATCGCTGTGCAGGCGTGGTGCGTCCGGCTGAATAGCTTCCATCACATCCTGAACGGCGGGGAGCACTTCGTAATCGATTTCGATTAGATCCGCAGCTTCTTCTGCGATGTCCGGATCCGTTGCTGCGACAGCTGCAATCGGTTCACCGAGGTACAGGACTTTGTCAGTAGCAAAAACCCGTCGTCCGCTCTCGACATCGTCTTGGGTGACAATTGCTCGTACACCGGGTAATTTTTCTGCTTCGCTCGTATCAATATTCAGGATCTTTGCGTGTGGGTGTTCGCTCCGAACAAACTTACCGTGAAGCATACCGGGTAGGTGGACATCACCTCCATACTGTGCTGCACCTGTAACTTTCTCTAGGGCATCAACTCTCGTTACTCTTTTGCCAAGAACTGCATATTCTGACATGGAAAATCTCCTTTTTGGAACGGAAGACAAAACGTGATGCGTAAAGCGTAGGGGTTAAGATCTCGAGATTAATCAGTGAGCATCACGAATTACGCATGACTTCTGCCGCACTCATCACGGCTTCAATGATCTTCGTATACCCTGTACACCGGCAGATGTTATTACCCAGTGCGTGTCTTACCTCTGCTTCTGTCGCATTAGGATTTTCATCAAGAAATGCTTTGGACGCTACGATGAATCCCGGCGTGCAGAAGCCACATTGGTATCCCCCTTTATCCATAAACGCTTGCTGGATGGGGTGCAGCTGATCTCGGCTTGCTAGCCCCTCTACGGTTGTGATTTCCTTACCGTTGGCACTGACACCAAGCATCATACAGGATGTTACCGCTTTGCCGTCTACAATGACTGTACACGCGCCACAGTCGCCGGTACTGCATCCTTCTTTCGTACCTGTTAAACCGATTGTATCACGAAGGGTCGCTAACAATGTCTTTCTCGGCTCAATCAATAGATCGTATGTATCAGTGTTGACCGTTAAAGAGACCGGGTGCTTCTTCATTGGATTATCCTTTCTGTTCTCCGAATAAGGCTCGGGAATGAATCTAAAATAGATATGACGTTCTGATTTCTCACGCGTCCGATAAATCGGGATTACGCTAAACTTAACCTACCAGCTAGCCTTGTGCACGGTCGGCTGCGGCTTGAAGTGTCCGTCGGGTCAAAACCCCAACTATTTCCCGACGATGCTCCGCCGAACACCGCAGATCTGAAATGGGGCTTGATTGCGCTGAAGCAGCGGTAGCGGCTTGTTCTAACAGCTCCGCCGATAGGGAATTTCCATTTACAATGGTTTCGGCATCGGTTGCTCGAAGTGGTGTGGGGGCAACAGCGGCAAGACCGATCTTGACATCTGATACAGTGCCGTTATCGGTTTTTGCAGATGATGCCACACCGACGAAGGCAAGGTCCATCACTTCTCTAATTTTCTGCTTGATATACTGTGAGCCTTCATTCGGATCGCGGGGCGGACATTTGAACCCTGTGACAATCTCCCCGGTTTCTAATACGGTTTGTCCCGGACCTAAAAAGAAGGTTTCGATGGGAACGGTACGCTCGCCATCGGCACTCGCAATATTAACCTGTGCGCCCAGTGCTAGCAGGGGTGCTGCAGTATCCGCAGCGGGCGAACCGTGACTAATGTTACCCCCTATTGTTGCAAGGTGGCGAATCTGGACACCACCAACTTCACTGGCCCCTTCGGCAAGCGCAGTATAGCGTTCACGGATTGTTGTATCTTGTTCCAACGTACGCATCTTCGTCAGCGCGCCGATTCGCAAACCACTTCCTTCATCATAGTCGATGCCCACTAATCCGGGAACCTTTTCCAAACTGATAACGTACTCGGGCGTTGCTGTCCGTGCTTTCATTTCTATAATGAGATCTGTTCCACCGGCTAAAAGCTTTGCTTTGCCGTTGTATTGTGTCAGCAGGGCTGACGCTTCCTCGATTGTTGTAGGTTCAAAAAACTCGAAATTCCTCAATGTTGTGACCTCCCTGAAAATACGAGGCATTCCGCGCCTCGCAAAATGGTTGACCCTGAATGTAATTTGACATGGCTAAAGCATACCAAATCTGATTGGGGTTGTCAACTCTTTAATAGTTGCATCGGTTTATCTATTCAATGACTAATTGATGACGATCTTTCAGTGATTCGATAGGCCAGTCTGTGTCCGCCAACTGAGCTGCCCGCCCATCAAACTCAACATGCCGCTGCGTAGTGAATACAACACATTGATCTTCGCGTTTCAACATGTGAACGTGAATGCAGCCGGAGATACCGTAGATATTGATGAAATCATAAATAATTTTTGGTAGCTGATCTAGCTCACCATATTGATGGGGGGAATACGGTGCAACCAAGACAGGCGAACGTCCTTTGAACGTACCGAGTGACGAGTTGGGGTGAGAATTGCGAAACAGATGTAGTACACTCTTATTGGGAGATTTGAAGAATTTACTCCAAGTCCTTTTTAAGCCACGAAATGCCCCGGTGGGCGGTGCAACATAAGCGGACAGGGAATAGGCGATATCTGTTTGCGACTCGGTGTCAGGAGGGATATATCGGCAAATGAGAAATGGCTTTGATTTGAATGAAGCTAAAAAGTAGGCATAGCGTGCCGGTGGTTCAGCGAGTAAATCGAGAAATTCCGCAAAGTTTGAAAGTTCGCGCGACTTCTGTTCTTCATGTTGATCCCCTGTCTGAAAAGAGTGTAACCAGAATTTGAAACGAGAGTTAATACTAGAGTGGGTTTCGCCAATTATATTTAAGAGCTCGATAGCGTGTACGTATGCATCTTCGATAGTGTTAGCGAGATGCCGATGATTTTCGGCTGCGCGCTCAGTAATTACTTTGAGATTTTCGGTGAGCCGCACTATCTTTCTCTGGAATATCTCAAATCCCAGAGGGGCGGCAATTAGATGTTCAATCTGATCCACAAAATTATCAGATTTCTCAAAATCTTCTGCCAATAGATTCACCTCTGACAGCGTCTTTTTAAGAGATTCTGAGGTCAACTGAGTCATTTCTGTTATTGACTTATGAGCTACTAATTGCTGCGAACTATCTGTTGTCGTTAAATTCTTCTTTTCTTTCATGCGAAGTTATGCTATAATGAGTTATTTATATGAATATAATAGTTTGCCTACTTTAATAAGAAACTGGGCGTTTAAATGTTTCCATCTATTTATAGCTATAAACTGTAGAAATTATACACTATATTGATTGAAAATCAAATAACAATTTCAACGAAAGTGTTCAAGCGTAGTGGGATTATTGACTACGCTCTGATCAACGACAATTGATTCGTTATCTGCTAAAGCACTTTATTCTTAGACTAATCTGTCATTATAGATAAAGATTTTTAAGGAGATATCATGGCAAATTGGAGTGAGTATATTTCGGATACACTGGAGCGTTTGTCAGGAAAGCAAAAGACTTCGGCGCTTCCGCAAATCAGCTTGCAACCGCCCGAAACTACTGAGGAGATCGCTATCTATGAGGGGAGAGAAACACGGCGTGAAAAGCAGGTAAAAGAACGCTTGTCGTATCAACTGTTTGAGAAAATGAGACGGCGCACCTTCAGTTGGAAATCGTATTACTACTACGATGCCTATGATATTCCACGGATTGCAATTACAAACGAAAACGCAACGGGCACACACATTATCGAACGGCGTCACTTCCTTCCAGAAGACCGAATCATTGAAGCCAACTTTTTTACGAACGCTAATGCTTCTTCTATCCTTATTGATGCCAATGATCTAGCGCGCGTGAGCCAGGAGCTATTTGATCAACTGAATACCAGATCTATCAATTTTCAAATTTATAACCAGACTTATCCTCTGGAGATCTGGTTTGATAGTGATCAGAAGCAGACAAACAAGTTTTTACCGCTCGGTCAACATAAAATCTGTATAGACGACCAACGGGCATACTTACTACGGTCGTTCCGGAATCTGGGTGCCGATGGGTTTGCGGCTTTGTCGAATCGATTACTAGCGCAAGAAGGTATTGCGGTCGATCCGAAAAGCACCATCGAATCATTGCTGATTGAACTTGGCAGTGAGGAACTGCTTTACCACTACCATGACGCTATCAATCAATATAACCAAAAAACTTCGAGGCGCCGATCTGCCGGTCTGTACGAAGATGAAGAGCAGCCCTTAATTATCACGAAAACACGGCAACGTGGGCGTAGAGGAGATGCTAGTCACCGCTCAACTGTCGATAAAAATCGCCCTGATCCGATACCGGATGAGATGTATGAGATGCTAGCCTTCGCTTTTGAGAAAAATTTTCCAGAAATTGAGGAGGATTTGATGCACGTTAGCCTCGCAGCGTTGAGCTTGGATCGGGGAGCGGTCACTGATGGCTGCGCAATTTTGAGGGATAAACTTTGCTCCTACACAGAAGCGGCTGTCCTACAAGAACATCAACTCGAATATCTGTATCAATTTGTACAGCGACTCCTAGATGAAGAAGAGGCACAGGAAGAAGAAGTATACTCGCCCCTCGAAGATCAAGCGTATGAAGAAATCTTGGTCGAGTTGTTAGAGGAGATTCGGGACATTACAACAGATTTCCGCTACATCCACTATCCACCTATTAACACCCAAGTCGATTTGCTTCAAGAATCTGTTCAATCACTTTCACAAGCACTCGAGGATGCTGAAGATAAACAACGCCGCCGTGAAATCAGTGACAAGCGTGAGATCTTGACGAAGAAAGCGTTTGAAGTACCTAATCCCCGTACCTATACCCTTGATAAAACCAAGGCGCAAATTAGCTATTACGAACGGTTGTTGGAGATCCAGAAAACGATTCATGATGTTCAAGAACAAGCTAGTAATTCCGCTCATGATGTTGGTTTTAGTTTGGCAAAATCCGCTTACATTTTAGTTCAGCTTCATTTGAAGGAGTTTCCGGATTTACGCAATATTTCTAATCAACTGATTGAACTGATGCAGCGGGAATCGGATGACAATTATAAAGAGTTTGAACTTGAATTCATTAAAACGTTCGCACAGCTTGCCACTGCCCTCCATCAGAGCATCAAAATCACTTTATCAGATCAGCTAATGAAGATAACAAACAAGCTGGAAAAGTTATGTACCGCTAATAAGCAATTCAACGAAAACAATTGGAATACAGCCTATACAGAGTTTGTCCATAGTGAGGTTGCAGCGTTTAATGATAAGGTGCGTGAGTCTGCAATTGAGAAATATGATCAGGTTGCTGAACAGATTGATTACCAACTGGAGTTGATTGAAATCTTTATCAGCGGCATTAACGTTCCCGCATTGCTACCAGCACAATTGCACGAATCAGGGAAAGGCTTGCAGACCTTCCTTGTGGAGCAATTGAAGAAATACTTGAACACACAAAACCTGCAACTTCAGAGCGTCCCAGGGCGTGAATATCAACTTAGATCTCTTATTACTGAATTGATGCCTATGCAATTGGATACTCCACTTGAACAGTTGGAGTATTTCTTTAGAAGCACCGCTTAACTTCAATCCCAAAAAAACTTCAAAAAATGAACCAAAAATGTGAAACGTGATCTATTTTTTGACGTTTTTTATACGGATCGGGTCTACTATGGACTCTTAAGGAGTTAACGAGTGCAATAATAGCCCAATTTTAATCCCCGCCTTTACTTTAATTTTTTGGAGGATCATGGACGTGCTACCGAAGAAATTAGAAGCCTACCCCGTTAAGCCATACTTCTCTGAACAGCAGGAGCTAAATGATCGCTTGAGTGAGATTCTCCCGCCATATATATCGGCAACTCCTCTCACTACGCGAGGGAAACGTCTGTTTCGGATCTTTGCCCGAGCTACTCTAATCATTTGTCTGCTGTCGTTTTTAACACTGTGTGGATATCTAGCGCACCGCGCGGTGAAGGAGAAAGATACGTTCTGGTACTACCTCACAAAAAATCACAGCATAGTCCTCACCCTAACGCAAGAGAAGAAAGTGCAGGACACCGCAACGTATGGTGTTCTGGAAACACTTACAGCCTCCGGTAGAACGATGGAAGAGCGGCTGATTCAACTTCAACTAGACGGATATGCTCAACATACCGCGCAACAAATTCCTATCATTTACGACATAGGGGCGCAGGCAGATCACAAGAAGATCTACGAACAAGCAATTCAACCGGCACTCGAACAAGGATATCAGATTTATAACAATTTCGATCAGAAAACTGAGCAGGAAGTGTATGGGATTACTACGACCGAACTGATATATCAAAAAGGATTGAAGGTACCGGACTATAGCACGAAGGCGTTGGAGCACGTGCTATTTAATGCACGACGTTACTTCCCATTTGCGCTCATTGCGGGCCGAGTTGCTGACATAGATCCATTGCTTCTATTGAAAATTTTTGAAATTGAGACCCACTTCGATGAGGTCCTAGTCGGTCTCAGTCAAACCGAAGATGGCGAAGATGATATTGGCATTGCTCAGAATAACCTGGCTGTCTTACCGAATTTGATTCGGCACATCTTAGATCCAAGTATGCCGGCATATTCTCCTTTTTTCGAGTTTCTGAGCCCTGGAACGGATTGGGAAGGAAACCCACTCTCTTGGAATGATTATTTACCTCGATTAGAAGAAGAATTAGCGGGAACTTACGATCGGCAAAAAAATCCGTACGGGAAATATTACACTAATCTTCTTAAAGCCCCTCACATCGGTGCGTTCTTGGCAGCCTACCACATAAAGCGCGATAAGACCTACCGTTTCAAAGAATGCTTGGACTTTTACAGGAAACATGCTAAAGCGCTCAAAGTTGAGCTCGACCTTAAGCAAGATCTACAGCCATATCATTGGGCGTATTATACCTTTTACAACGGCGGTCCCAAGCGTTGGCATGTGATGAGAACGTACCTGGACATGCGCCAAAATCAGCAGTTGATTCCACCTGAACTTCAGGAAGCTGTGGATACTATAAAGAATCGTAACATGGATGCGCAACGGATAGGGGCTAAAAACCAATATCTGAAAGAACTCGCTTTCGACCACGCTGAAGGCAAGATTGTTCAAAATGATGGGCTGCTTGACTATGGGTTGTACGATTTCTCGCCAAATTTCAAGCCTCGAGAACTCATGCGTGGGCTTCCTCCCAACCTCGCTATGGCAACAAAGATTGATGATTAGTGCAGATGGATACGCTTGAAGAGGATACCCTCTCCCCTCTGCAAGCCCGCTTAGATATCTATGCTGAGAAAATACGATTTAACGCCCTCTGTCCTGCTGCTCCTCCTGCCAATTATTTTCTTTTTCTTTGTCTTCCTGATATACCCTCTCCTATACATTTTCAAAGAATCTTTCTGGATTAATAACCGTCTGAGCATTGAATATTTCAAGCTGATGGTTACGGATGAAAGTATCGGCAAGTTAGTTATCAATAGCTTCAATATGGGTATTGTAGTAACACTGACGACAACACTTATCACCCTGCCACTCGCTTATTTCCTGACCCGCTACCGTTTCCCCGGACGTAACATCCTGCAAGGGATCATTCTGATTCCGATTATCATGCCACCCTTCGTCGGAGCAATCGGCATGAAGCAGCTTTTCGGTTTGTACGGTAGCGTGAATATCTTTCTGAGCAAGATTGGACTCATCGCTTTGGCATCACCAATCGATTGGTTCGGTAGCGGATTTTGGGGAGTTATTCTGCTGTCCACCCTACATCTCTACCCAATAATGTATCTCAACGTCGTCGCAGTGTTGGCAAATGTAGACCCCAGCTTAGAGGAAGCCGCAGAGAATATGGGGGCATCACGCTTCATGCTTTTCCGGACGGTGACACTTCCGCTGATGCTCCCTGGATATTTCGCAGGTGCCATTCTCGTGTTCATTTGGGCGTTCACTGATCTGGGTACACCGCTGATTTTCAACTACAATGAAGTTATCGCTGTGCGGATTTTCCGCCAAGTTACCGATGCCAACGTCAACCCAATGGGGTATGCACTGGTCGTCTTGATTATTGTGCTGACCGCTCTTGCATTCTACATTTCTAAGCGTTGGACTGGCACCGGACGGTATGAGATGCTCGGACGCGGACATGTTGGTTCGCGTGAGATTCAGGCAAACCGCTGGATGTGCGCCATCATCTATTGCTTCGTGGGATTCATCGTATTCATGGCACTGTTGCCGCATATTAGTATCATCTTGACATCGCTGACCCCTGACGCGAGTCAATGGCGGTTGACTGTGCTGCCTCAGAGCTATACGCTGCAGCATTATTCAGAGGTTTTTAGCCATGAGAGCAAGCTAGAAGATACGCTGCTCAGCATCAAAAATAGTTTATTCTACAGCGTGTTCAGTACGCTGCTGGCGCTTCTCCTCGGAATTATACTCTCATATCTTCTCACTCGAAGGCGCATCCCCTTCAAGAACTTGCTTGATGCTATCGCTATGCTGCCCTTAGCCTTGCCGGGTGTTGCGCTCGCTTTTGGCTATGTAGGTAGCTTTGCGGATACGACGCTTTTGCTCCGTCATTTGCCCCAGTCCATCGTATCTATCTTAGATCCTCGACAAAACCCGATTTTACTGCTAATCGTCAGTTATGCGGTGAGACGTTTACCGTATATGCTCCGTTCAATTTACGCGGGCCTTCAGCAGACCAGTATAACATTGGAAGAGGCGTCACAGAATCTTGGCGCAAACTCAGCACGGACGCTGTATAAGATTACGCTGCCCCTTGTCATTGCCAATGTCATCGCTGGCTCAATCCTTGTGTTCTCGTTCTCAATGCTGGAAGTTGCTGACAGCTTGATTCTTGCTATGCGAGATCAGTATAATCCAATCACCAAAGCGATTTGGAATCTGTCACAACGTCCGGTTGGTGGGGCGTATATTGCTTGTGCGTTGGGTGTGGTGGGCATGTTTATTCTGATAGCGTGCTTAGTTTCTGCGGGCCGTATCCTGGGGGAACGTTTAGGCGAGATTTTCAAGATTTGATACATATGCTCGTTAAAGTTAATGGGGCAAATGCAAAAAGCGGGTTACTGCTTTACCTTTTACACGCTCGGTTCAACATACAATGTCTTTTCATGGGTGTAAGTCACGAAGCCTGAAGCGGTTCCCTTGGGTTTGACGACATACCGAAACCATGTATAGTCGACAGGGACATAGCTAGCGTGTTGTGCTTTACTGAAAAACGCTGCAATCTGGGCGGCTTTTAGCAGCGTTGGCATTGGAATACCCGGCTTCTTTTCAGGATTGCGAATAATAACGTGTGAACCGTGAATCTGCTTTGTGTGTAACCACATATCCTGACTTGAAGCGATTCGGCGAAGGAGCAGGTCATTTTCCTTGCTATTGCGACCCACATAAATCTGAAAACCGTCAGGCGAGGTATACTTCCGAAATGCACCGGCGGATTCGCTCTGCTTGGACCGACGCTTGGTTTCTTTTATCCAACCTTTTTTTACAAACTCAGACTGAATCGCTCGAAGTTCCTTCAACCCCTTTGCCTCTTCCACTTCGGAGACATATGCCTGTAACGCCTCCTGTTCCGCTTCATTATCAGCAATCAAACGGTGGATTACCGAAACCCCGCGCTTTGCTTTGGTATACTGCTTAAAGTATTGTTGGGCGTTTTCTGAGGGACTGAGTTGCGGATCAAGTTCGATTGGCAGGACGTTTAAATCTGGAGCGTAGTAGTTTTGCACTTCGATAATTGTCTGTCCTCGCTCGACTTGGTGTAAATTCGCAGTGAGGAGTTCGCCTTTGATTCGATAATCCTCAGCCTGTTCCGCATTTACCAAATCCTGTCGTAGCGATACCTGTTTTCGTTCCAGTGCAGCAGTCATCTTGTTCAAAATTTGGCGCAACGCATTCCGCTCAGATTGCATCGCTTCATCACGAGTAACGGCATCGTAGTAGGCGGATAGAGCCTCGCTCATTGTTTGAAAAAACCGGCTCTCAGTGTTTGGAAATTGCGCCAGTTTTAATGCAGACACAGCGACAACTTTATCACTGTCTTGCAAGTAAGCATGGTTACTTGCTTCAGCCTCTCGTTGGAACTGTTTGCCCGAATTGCCCCCTTCAATAAGCACTTGGGGTTGGCTGTGGGAAGGCTGGAAGCAGCCCACAACCTGCTGATATGCCTCCCACAAGTCTGCTAGGGTAGACTGATCACTGACGCGAGCGATAATTTCTTTGGCAAGGGTTGGACTCAAGCCATCAATCTGATTAAAAAGGAATCGCCAACTTACTTCCTGATTTTCAACGATCGAAATAAAGGTGTCCTGATCTAATTTTAATGGATGCCATTTATCCTGCTGTGGTGGTGAGGTATAGGTCAAACCGGGCAATACCTCACGATAGCGACTCATCGTCTCATCAATGTGCTTGATGCTTTCGAGGATATTGCCACTTGCTTCATCAACGAGGATGATATTGCTGTATTTCCCCATCAGCTCTGCGATAATCGACTTAGGCGACGCCTCAAGCACGTCGGATGTGGGGGCGATAGTAAGCTTTAGTATCCGATCCAAGCCAACCTGTTCTATCGCTGTGATCTGACCACGCAGAGCGTGCTTCATCAGGAAGTCGGCAAAATGGGACCTAGACTGTCCTTTGGGCGAACGTTCAATGAGATGTGCGCGGGCATGAATAGAATGGGTTGAAATAAGCAAAAAGTGAGTCTTGGCTGCTTGGGAGATTTTGAGTACAATGCTGTGAGGGTTCAACTGTTCAATATGCCGAATGGTCCCATTCAGAATTGTCCGACGGAGTTCATCCGTCACAAGATGCAAAGCTAGACTGTCGAATGACATGATGTAAACCTCGTGGAAGTGATGTGTCGTAGGTTCTCACACCTTCAGCGTATCGCGTTTCTCAGCGTGTCGCCCGGCGGAACGGTTGCTCATTATACCATAATTCCGCTGAGAACGGCACGAAAAACTGACCTGTGGTGAGGGCAATCGCATATGAACGCGATTGAAACCTCTGACCCGCTGTTAGCCCCTTAGCCTATCCCCTTGACGTGAAACGTGATGCGTAAAACGTAAAAAAGAAACCAATCAACGGATGAACCAATAGGGAGAAGCGGCTTACAACTGATCAAATTAACAGATGCGATTGCCCTAACCTTTGGTAGTAGGTTGATTGACAGCTATCTTGAATTGTGTTAGAATCTGTGTTAAAGCCAAGCGACTTAAGGCTTTCCAATTTCTAATAGTTACGGGTTTTCAGTTCGTCTTTATTCAAAAGTAAAAAGGAGAATTTTAATGCGTAGGGTTTGGTTTAGCATTTTTGTATTTGTTCTAGCCATTTCACTGGTAGGTCCACCACTGGCAAGCGGACAGGAAAGCGTATTGGACAAAGTAAAAAACAGGGGGAGGCTCGTTTGTGGGGTGTACGGCGGGTTGCCCGGTTTTAGCTTCCTCAATCAAGATGGCACATGGAGTGGCTTCGACGTGGATTATTGTCGGGCAATTGCTGCAGCTATTCTCGGTGATCCAGATAAGGTTGAATTCGTGCCGTTAAAGGCACCGGAACGTTTTCCAGCCCTTCAGACAGGGGAGATAGATGTCTTGATCCGAAACACCACTTGGACGCTTACCCGCGACACCCAGGTGGGGGCAGATTTCGCTCCACCCACCTTTTACGACGGTCAGGGATTCATGCTGCGTAAAGAACTCGGCGTTACCTCCCTAGAGGAGTTGGCAGGTGCGAGTATTTGTGTCACCGCTGGTAGCACAACTGAGCTAAACCTCGCGGATACGATGCGGGCTTTAGGGGTAGATTTTAAGCCGGTGGTTTTTGAGGAGATTGATACCCTTTACAACAGTTACGAACAGGATCGTTGTGATGTAGTTACAAGTGATAAATCGCAGCTAGCCGCTCGTCGCAACGTCTTGAAGAACCCGGAGGCGCACGTTATCCTCGATGTGACTATCTCGAAGGAACCGCTGGGACCCGTCACTATCCATGGCGACAACAAATGGAACGATGTCGTTAGCTGGGTTGTTTATGCCACATTCTTCGCCGAGGAACAGGGAATCACCCAATCGAATGTTGGCACTTATAAATCGAAAAACCCAGAGATTGGACGCTTCTTGGGGGAAACCGGCGATATGGGCGGGAAACTCGGTCTGTCGAAAGATTGGGCGCGTCAGGTTATCGCTGCCGTTGGCAACTATGGCGAAATTTTTGAACGTAACCTGACCTCCATTGGCCTACCGCGCGACGTCAACAAGCCTTGGACTCAAGGGGGTCTGTTGTACGCGATGCCGTTCCGTTAGTGAGCGTTGCAAACTCAGCGTTACCACTTGAGCCACAACACAATGGAAAACAACTCAACTAAAAGTGCATCAGAGACAATCCCTTTTTGGCGGGATATTCGGGTGCTGCGTGTTCTATTTCAGGTCATCTTTCTTGTCGGAGTCCTCCTGTTAGCTGGTATCCTTTACATGAATATGTTGAGGGGACTCCGTGGACTCGGCTTGACCTTGAACCTCGACTTTCTTAATGATGAGGCTGGATTTGGAATAGCCGAGGGAATTGCCTATGAACCTTCAGATACCTATCTAAGAGCGTTTTGGGTAGGTGTGATTAACACGATCAGGGTCAGCATTATCGGAATTGTGTGCGCCACAATCCTAGGGCTTGTTGTCGGTATCGCTCGGCTATCAAGCAACTGGTTGGTCAGAACGATCGCAGCCATTTATGTCGAATGTTTCCGCAATATCCCGCTGCTGCTACAGATTCTGTTTTGGTATACCGCTGTAATCCTTCAACTGCCCTCGGTCCGGAAGAGCTTCACATTCTTTGGAGGCGTGTTCATCAACCAACGAGGGGTATATCTTCCTGAGCCTCAACCCACATCGGGCGTGAAGATTTGGTTCGGTTATCTCGTTGGAGGACTTATTTTAGCATTGATTCTCTATCTCGTACGGTTGAGAAAACTTCGACAGATGGAGCAGCCCGGTTTTCCGGCAAAGTGGGCTTTGCCAGCGTTTCTGTTGGTTGCTTTTGTGGGCTGGTTTCTGACACCGGGGAGACCATATACTTGGGAGTTACCTGCTTTGAAGGGCTTTAATTTTGCAGGAGGGATATATCTGTCACCCGAATTCTCTGCCCTTTTGGTTGGACTTGTTATTTATACCGGGGCTTTCATCGCTGAAGTAGTGAGGAGTGGTATACAGTCCGTGGCAAAGGGACAACGAGAGGCTGCTAAAGCGGTAGGCTTAAACGAATTTCAAACGCTGCGGTTGATTGTCCTACCCCAAGCATTGCGCGTAATCGCACCACCGCTCACCAGCCAGTATTTGAATCTCACTAAAAATTCCAGTCTCGCTGTCGCAATAGGCTTCCCAGATCTATTTAACATCGGTAATACGATGATGAATCAAACCGGACAATCCATCCCAATCTTTGGGATGATCATGATGAGCTATCTGATTATCAGCTTGGCGACGTCGGCGTACATGAATTGGTACAACCGCAGGATTAATCGAATCGGACGATGAGAGGATAAGAAGCACGTGGAAGAGCAAGCACCGAACCCAGTCGTTAAACCACCCACTGAATCGAAGGGCATATTGCGGTGGCTGAAGGAAAATCTGTTTAATACTTGGTACAACGCACTCTTCAGCCTCTTAGCCATCGTTTTTTTATACGTTGTCTTTAAGGAAGTCTTGACTTGGGCGTTCACTGAAGCAAATTGGGGCGTTATACCCGCTAACCTGCAAATTTTTCTCGTCGGTGCTTATCCAAGAGAGGAGATCTGGCGTGTATGGGTTGTGATTTATACTTTGGGCCTCCTATTGGGCTTGAGTTCTGGAATCTGGGGCGGCCTAGCCCTCCGGCTTTCTCTTGTCATCGGAGGAATAGGGGGAGGCGTTGGGATTATCCTCACTTTTTTTCCCGCTACCTTTTTTAATAGATTTGGTCTGCTCGGTGGGGTGGCGCTGCTAGCAGCCGCCCTATTCCTTGCCCGTGGTAGAACAGGATTGCGCCCTTGGGTTCTGGGCGGTTGGCTGCTCTCATTTCCTTGGACTATGATATGGCTTCACGGATTTTCGGGTTTGCCTACTGTCTTTACAAGCAACTGGGGTGGGCTGCTACTAACGTTGATTCTCGCGGCCGTTGGCATCGTTGTCTCATTTCCACTAGGCGTTCTTCTGGCTCTCGGGCGACGGAGCAATCTCCCTGCGATTAAATGGTTTTCGACAGCGTATATTGAGACAGTACGCGGCGTGCCTTTGGTGACAATTCTGTTCATGGCACAGATTATGGTCCCCATTTTCTTGCCTGATTTTCGCATTGACAAAATTTTGCGGGCGATGCTCGGTATCACACTTTTTTCCGCCGCTTACATGGCGGAGAACGTCCGTGGCGGGTTGCAATCGATCCCGAAAGGACAGCACGAAGCCGCCCATGCGCTCGGACTCAATTATCCACTTACGATGTTACTTATCGTCTTACCACAGGCACTTCGCTCAGTCATCCCGGCAATTGTTGGGCAGTTTATCAGCCTTTTTAAGGATACATCGCTGGTTACTGTCATCGGGCTGCTAGATCTATTGGGTATAGCCAAAACGGTTATTGCAAATCCTGACTGGTTGGGACTGCAAGCTGAGGTATATCTATTCGCTGCAGTGGTCTATTTTGTTTTCAGTTATTCTATGTCATATATCAGTCAGAAAATTGAAGATGCTTTGGGATTCGGGTAGGGATGAGGTTATTTCGTGCATTCTAGGAAGGGAGAGATTAAACAGTGGCAGATCTTGAAAATACTCCGGCTGACTCAATTATTGTCTGTGAGGATGTCCATAAATGGTTCGACGATTTTCACGTACTCAAAGGGATTACGACCGCGTTCAAAAAAGGGGAGAAGGTTGTGATATGCGGTCCTTCGGGATCGGGAAAGTCTACGTTCATCCGTACAATAAATCGTTTGGAGACGCACCAAAGGGGACGCATTATCGTTGATGGTATCGAACTCAGCGACGACCTTCGTAATATAGACCGTATCCGCCAAGAAGTGGGCATGGTCTTCCAACAATTCAACTTGTTTCCCCACCTGACCGTCCTGCAAAATGTAACGTTAAGCCCTATCTGGGTGAAGAAGCTATCAAAAAGGGAAGCGGAATCGGAGGCTTTAGCGTTATTAGAAAGAGTTGGTATTGAAGAACATGCTCACAAATTTCCCGCACAGATTTCGGGAGGGCAACAACAGCGTGTGGCAATTGCAAGGGCTTTGGCAATGCATCCCAAAATTATGCTATTCGACGAGCCGACAAGCGCCCTTGACCCTGAGATGATAAACGAAGTACTCGATGTAATGCGTGAGTTAGCTGCGTCTGGCATGACAATGTTGGTTGTCACGCATGAGATGGGGTTTGCCCGTGAGGTAGCAGATCGAATAATTTTTATGGATGAAGGAGCGATTGTAGAAGAAGCAGCACCAGGGGTTTTCTTCGATAATCCGCAGAACGAACGTACTCAACTTTTTATTTCCCAAACACTGCAACATTAGGGACGACTAAATTTGATACAGACCATCAACCCATCATAAAATTGAGCGCAATAAAACCTTCAGAAAGCACTCATCCTACGTAAATTCGAGATCAAATTCGCTGTTAAATGATTTTTCACTAGAATTCTTGCTTGCATTCCTATTTTGAATCAAGTATAATTTTATACGTAACTGTACAATGGATTAGAGAAGTGGTGTTAGGTTCAAATGGAAGCATTTCCCCGGCCATATGCTATATTTTGTACCTCTTGCGCTAAGACTTGATTTTCATTTGCAGTTCTGAATCTTTAGGAAAGGAGGTACACACCGATGGCAACAGGTCGAGTGAAATGGTTCAGTGATCAGAAAGGTTACGGATTTATTGTAACTGATGAAGGACAAGATGTCTTCGTCCATTATTCCAACGTTGAAGGAACCGGCTTTAAAACCCTTGATGAGGGACAAGAGGTCGAGTTCAACGTTGTGGAAGGGGAGAAGGGACTCCAAGCCGAAGAAGTTAGAAAAATCTAAAATTGATAAAGTTAACAAGGATAAAACCGGGGAAAAAAAGGCTCTCAAGCAATTGAGGGCTTTTTTTATTGGGCTAGACAGAATCAATGCAGGGTAGAGAACTAGCTGAGAAGCTCTTGATGCTCTTAAAAAATCGAGCCAAATCAGCATTGTTTCGATTACTCTCTTATCATGGAAGCCGCTTCATTTTCTTCGGAATGCGCCCCAACCCTGACGAATTTTATTTTTCCATGTGGGTAGGTCGTCGCTATCCTCAATGCTAGCGTTTGCATCGCCTGTTGCATCACCCTCCGCTACATGTTGGTAAGCAGGTATTTCGTCTTCTACATCAAACTGGGGAGCGTTCTGGATTAATCCAATATTACGGCGTGCTTCTTCAAAGTCCGGATTAATCACTAATGCTTGCTTCCAACAGGCGAACGCCAGTCCTGCATTGCCTTGCTTGTAACAGATAATTCCCAACTTGTTGTACGCTTCAGGCAGGGTAGGATCGATAGATAGCGCTCGCTTAAATGCGTCGATCGCACTCTCAATTTTGCCTTGGTACATGTAAGCATTTCCAAGGTTATAGTGTATCTCCGCAAGATTCAAATCTTTACGAACGATTTCTTCCCATTGAGCAATTGCCTCGTCAAAGCGATTCTGTTTCCAATATTCAATGGCTCGGTCGTTGGCGATTTCAGCTTGCTTACTCATGAATCTTTCCAATCTGGTGGTATAGGTGGGTTGTGCAGGCTTGATGTTAGCACTCGCGAGCATCCGATCGCTTACAGTTTATCTCTAATCCTTGGTGTTTACTTAGGTCGTCCTCGCGTTGCTCTCTGTATCAAGCCACCTCAATATCAAGGAAGGTTATCAATTATAACATTGCTAAATAACTATATCACATTTCGCAATTTCAGTCAACACCAAAGTCAGATAGCCCCGCACAAATAGGCAAAGAGACTGGAGCGATAGACAGCAGCGGTTCTACCGATGCCTCACAGCAGCTTCATAAACAGTCCCAATTCCATTTTCAGTTGATTCGGATCGCCTCTGCAAGTTCCCAACTAAAGTCGAAGTGGTAATTATTTTTTTCGCTTTCAGGCACGCAGATGATACAGCACTTACCATCGCGGGCAAAGCGATCGGTAATGGCAACGAGATTGAGCTCGTAGGAATATACCATTTCAATAGCATCAAGGACGAGGAGATTGTGCGTTTGGAAATGCTTGTCTAGCAGATCTTCAATTGCGATCTGTATCAGGAGGTGTATTTTCGCTTTCGCGCCGGCGTATGCGATTGATCCCCGCTGCTTGTCTAATTCATCAAGCAGATACAGATTTAGGTTTACATAGTAATCTGTAGAGTTACCAATTTTTTTCTTGAGTAGATGCTTGACTAAATTTGTTTTACCGGACTGAAATTCTCCGACGAGACATACCGTCCCGCCCTTAGCCCCGGAATCGATGTGAGCGGCTAAGGCTTGATAGGCTTCCCGTTGATTTTCATCGAGTGGGTATGTTGACATGGGATCGGCATCATCTCAAAGAGGAGATGTTAAAAAATCCTCCCAGTGGAAGTGCGGCAGAGGAAACTCCTCCGTTGCTTCGCATTGTCAAAAGGTTGCCGCTTTTTCAAAGAAATCAATTTCGACCACATCTACATTCGCCCGCCGTGCATTGTCAGCAACACGCTGGACAACCATCTCTCGAACAAATGGGATGGGGATTCGCTTGACACGGTGAACGACTTCCTCCGTGCAACGGATTGAGGTGTTACCCAAAAATGGGCCTTCTCCCGCTTTCGCTTCGGCGGGATGGTCGCACGTCTCTGGTACGAGTTGCTGCAAGCGCATGGACACGTAATCGGTCACCCAACCTTTGAATGCTTCCCCTTTCTCCTCATCAATTGCCGTCGGTTGAGGTTTCTGATCCAGTTTCTGACTGATACCAACTAGTAGATCTTCTAAGCGATTCAACCGGTCTTCGACCGCAGATAATCGTTCTTCAACTTTATTTTCACTGCTCATTATTTTCTCTCCTCAATTGAAAATATGTCTGTCAGCTATAGTTTACCGCCGGGGTCTGAAGGACGGAATGCCCGTTTTATCAAACCGATCCTTGACAGCTTTCATGATTTCCGGCGTGATTTCATTGTAGCCGTGCTCACGGGCGTATTTTTCGACGCTTTTGGTGACCATCCCCCGTGCAAAGGAGGGGACACGCTGTAATCTTTGTTGTGCAGCATCTGTCCATTGTAACTCGTAGTCGGTTTCAGCTGCAAAGGGCGTCGTTTTTTCAAAACGGATGTTTTGATTTCCCGCCTGTCCCGGTTGGTATTCGCAGGATGGATCTTCAGCGAGATAGTTGTCGGTGAGGGCATAAGCACGGGCGCGACAACCGCCGCAAACGTCTCGAAATTCACAGGCACCACACTTACCTTCCAACAATTTCCGATCTCGTAGTTCATGAAAAACCTTCGATTGATTCCAGAGGGTCGCAAAACTTTCAGTCTTCAGATTCCCGACATTTACCGGCATGTATGGGCACGGTGTCAAATCGCCTTCAGGTGTGATGCGGCAGTAGTAGATACCACAGGGGCAGGTGCCACTCGGATAGGCTTGCAGGAATGGGGAATCCGATTGTTGCTCATAGATGACCCGTTTGTAGTGTGGCGCACATTTCGCCGCAACAAGCATTTTGCCTCGATATTTCGCTTGCAATTCAAAGAGCGTTGAGAGCATACGTTCATATTGAGCTGGAGTGATATCCATCACTGTTTTTCCTCTGCCAGTTCTCACGAGGAAATAGAGATTGAACACCTTCGCACCGAGTTCATAGGCGAAATCAACAATTTGTGGAATTTCGTCGTAATTCCAGCGCGTCACGGAAGTCTGCACAAGGAAATCGAGGTTTGCACGCTTAAGGGCTTCGACGCCGTTCATCGTGCCTTCCCAAGCCCCGTCCATGCCTCGGAACTTGTCGTGATTGACCGGATCCACAGCATCCAAACTGATGCCTGCGCCAGCGACACCGTGGTCGCTCATCTTCTGAACCGTTTCATCGTTCAGCAGAACGCCGTTTGTGCCCATCACCACTAAGAATCCGGTGCGGGCCGCGTAATCTGATATTTTCAGGATATCAGGCCGCAGCAACGGTTCACCACCTGTGAGAATGAGGAGAATATTGGGATTGATTTCGGCAATCTCATCAATCACGCGAAAACACTGGGATTGAGTCAACTCTGTATCTCGATAATATCCGCTCGGAAACTCGTTGGTATCAACAAACCCAGCGGGGAGATAGCAGTGTGTACATTTGAGATTGCATAGCCGTGTGATATTCCACGAAACGGCTTGGACTTTCGTTTCCATGAGTGTTCCTTAAAACTTGATATGCTGTCATGTATTTCACCGCAGAGACACGGAGAACGCAGAGTTTTTGATTACACCAGTCCACATGTTTTGACGTGAATTTCAGCCTTATTGGCCCCCTATCATTTGGCGGAGATACAGGGAGCATGCAAAGACAACAAGTCCAGCAAAGATAGTCAAAATTCCGAATAGGTCTACTTTCCTTCGCAGCTTGGCGACTTCTGAAGCATCGAAATTCGGGTTTGTCACCGCTGACTCTAATTTTCGATTGAAAACTGCGATATGCAGGCTATGAAAAAGCGTCATCAATCCTACAAAGGCAAGTTTTACAATAAAAAGGACAAAATAGCCGTAGTCCTGAGAAAAGCGCATCTGCGTGTTCAATCCGACGATGAACAGGTTCATCGCACCGGTAATCAGGAGAATGTGGATTGTGAATCGGATAACGTGCCGCAGACGATTCCGGATCGTGGTGGTATGTTGGACACTTTCAAGGATTTGAAAATGCTTTCTCAGAATCGGAGTTGCGACGCTGAGAGAAAAAAAGATTCCGCCAAGCCAAACGATTGCGGCGGTAAAATGTATCCATCGGATGAACAGTTCGACAATTGGAGCCATAAGTGAGTGAAATAGGATACGATGGCGGGTCTATCGCAACTTGTGTGAGAAAAATCCCTTTCGCTTTCCCTATGATCAACTCCTACATTCCAAAGTCACCGCGTGCAGTATCCATCACTTCGGTGGTGATTTCGGTGTGTCCATTTTCGCGGGCGAACTCTTCGATGCTGTTTTTCGCCATTGAGCGGACGAAACTAGGTACGCGCTCTAAACGCGTTAATGCTTCTGGTGTCCATACCGGTCCGCTCGCCTCCGCCTCCTGAAACGCTTCCGATACAACTGATGTAAACGGGCATTTCCCACCACCTTCCGTGGACGCTGTAGGTGCCTCGGAGGTCAGATTTTCGGGGTTCTTTTCACTCAAGAAGGAACGTACGACCTGCATCGGCTGTGCTGCTTCGCTTTTACCACCGAGTTGCACATCGAGGGATTTCAGCATCTGGGTTTCCCACGGGTTCATGTGCATTGCGAACTCAGCGAAGCAATCTGGGCACTCGAAGATCGCCGTCAACGAACCTTGATCCGGCGTCGCTGTTTCCTTAAATTCCATCGCTGTGTTACATTCAAGACATAAGAATTTCATTGGTTGACTCCATTTATACGTTACATTTTCCGTTCCAAGAACATCCGAATTTCATCTGTGATGCGGAAAAACGTTTGTCCTGCGGGAGTATCTTCGTATTGATCGACAAACACACTGCCTTCATCCGCTGCAATAGAGATGCGCGGATCAAAAGGTATTTTACCAAGTAGAGGGATGTCGAATTGACGTGCCATCTCCTCGGTGTGTCCCGACGGAAACAGGTCTTCGGTTTTACCACAATCGGCGCACACATAAGCGGCCATATTTTCGACGATGCCGATCACCGGCGCGTTAAGTAGTTTCTTTGCCATCGTCAGCGATTTTTTGACGACAAGCTGTGACACTCCAGAAGGAATTGTGACAACAACCGTTCCGCTAAGATTTGGCAGGAGATCGACGATATTTGGCAATCGATCTGCGCCGGGTGGAAGATCAATCAGCAAATAATCAAGCGTTCCCCATTCAGTATCAGAGAGAAATTCGCGGAGAGCACTCATTTCCATCGTCCCCCGCCAAGTGAAGGCATCCTTCTGTGTTTGGGATTCCCAGAGGACTGGTGTTTCGTCGTCCTTGAGGAATAGATCCATCGACATCACCTTGACCCCTAGCGGACTGAGAGCGGGTTTTACACCATCGTCACCATAATCAATTCGCTGGCCTCTCACCCCCATTATTTTAGCAATCGAAGGACCGTTGATGTCAGCGTCAATCACACCAACATTGTGCCCACGCAATCTAAGTGCCGAAGCAAGGTTTGCCGTGACTGAACTCTTGCCCACACCGCCTTTGCCACTCATGATAGCAACAGTGTGGTGGACTGATGCAAGCCGTTTTTGCAAACGATTGACTTGCTGTGTCACTTGTCCAACGATGTTAGAACCGCCATCGGCGGGGAGGTCTTTGTAGGTTTTCATACGTTTCGATTTTGGACTTTCTCTGTCTGTACCCCATACCTACAGAAGTAATCGCCGAGCCTGCCGAGCAACTGTATTCCACGACTTGCATTGTTGTTGACATTCAGGAGGGTGATGTCGCATTGATTCCAGATATGAAGCAGAAGAAACATCTGAATTGCTTTGGTAACTTGGACGCTGTTATCATAAGCAACAAGCACTTTTTTAATCTGTCTGACAGAATCGGGGACTGCAAGGGCCGCCGTCAACCCGTTATGAAGGATTCGATCCAGGGTGTTACCCGGTTCGTGTCTGACGCTATACCGAAAAAAGGTCTTCTGCCCAATGATAATAAAATCGTGGAATTTTGATTCTTCGATAATTTCCCGAAATGGGCTACCCATCTCTGAATGGATGGAGTGGCGGATCTCTTTTTCCTGACAGGTTTTCCCAAAATTTTCAAGGACCCCAGACACTACCTCCCGCGTCTCCTGGAAGCGTTGCTGGTCAGCTAGTCGATCGTAGTGCATCGCTCCAATTGGCGCGGGACCGCTTGAACGTTGGATACCCGGCAGATCGATTACTCCGATACCGGTCAGTGATGCGTCATGGTCAAGAGCGATTTGGGTGGCATATTCGACCGCTGCCTGAGAATAGTTTGAGTCATCGAGACACACAAGGATTTCCGCAAAATGTAAAGGATTTCTGGGGGGCATTGGCAAACTCCGATCTAAATTGACATTCAAGGCGTGATTTTACGCTTGCGTCGCTTCCTCTTCATCGCTCTCCGTTTCAGTAGTGTCTTCACCCTGCTGGTAATAAGTTCCAAGCACCTCATTGTCCAGACTTCGTCCTTCTTCAATCACCTGCGCTGCGAAATCTAGGTTGATTGTTGTAAGGTTGGCTTCCTGCGCTCGCTGCTCGACACGGGATTGCGTGATGTTCCGCATAAATCCAGCGGGCACGAGGTTCAGCCGTTCACGGGCATCTGAAGTCCATTCAAGCGGACTTTCAAATATTTCTCCTTGGGAAGTATCAGTGGACTCACGGGACTGCGCGACAGCTTTCAGTTCAGGCGCGTCTTCACGGACAGCGGAAGCTTGATCCATACTCTCGTTGATAATCTGCATCGCAAACTCGTTGGTGATTGTACCGATTTTTTGGACACGTGCCGATTTTTCGATCCGCGCTTTGACGTTGCGACGCATATATCCTCTTGGGACATTGCGCAAAGCCTTTTTCGCTTGATCCGACCATTGGAGACGCACACCGTCGAAGGTCTGTTCTTCACTGACGCCGCCCTCTTGATCCGCAACCCTCTGGAGAGAATCTTTATCAACCATCTGGAATTGATCTCCGTCCACGCCGCAAACGGGACATTTCACCGGCTGTTGGTCACGGGCGGCATAGCCGCAATCCCCACAGATGTAGGTCTTAATGGCATTGGAATCCAAAACCGTTTGCGTTGCAATCTCTTTGGCAACCTTGGTCATCCGTTCTGCCGAACGTCCCGGCATAAAGGTGTCCATTGCCTGCTCTATGACGCTCTCCGTAATCACAGAGTGTCCACGCTCAATGGCGAAACGGTGGACAGCGGTGCGTGCGATACCTTGCACTTGCGGCGGTGCCTTAGCCATCCGATCCAAGGCTTCCTGTGTCCAGACCACCGTCTCCTCTGCCCTGACATCAACTTTTGGGACATACCGCTGGCTCGATAGGAACACATTACACGGAGCAAGGCGCAGTAAGTTTTCGGTGTTGCTGCCGATGTCCATGTCGGGATCGCTGTGAACACCGATTCTGCCCAGCATTAACATCCACGGTTCGGTTTTTCGGGCATATTGTAGGATCTTCTCAAACGCTTTCCCGTCTAGCAAGGTAATTTTGAGGTCGTAGTTGTGGTCTTCCTTAGCGATGGTCCGGGCAATCTCTAGATGGGATTGATAAATTTTGGCAAGTCCGGTGTCAATGACCTCCTCGTGCAGCTGCTCCTGCTCTTTGAATCGGAAGGTTTTGGAAGCTCGCTCGGTTAGGACGCTGACAACCGAGTTGAACACCACATAGTGGAGATACGGGTCGTAAACACCAACTGCCTCAACCTGTCTACCAAACTCCTTGCCCATTCGTATTGCCGTCTTCAGTCCGCCGAAGGATTCGGGGCTGCCGTCGATCCCGACGAGGATATGCCCCTTCTGTTCGTGCATCTCCTCAATATTTCGGACGACAAGGGTATCGGTCTCAATACGTCGCACAACCCGTTCAACCACGCCGCCGAGTAGGCTATCCTTAACGGCACCCATACCGAGGGCACCCATGATCACGAGGTCATAATCGCTTGCCTGAATGTCCTCTGCTAATTTGATGAAGTGTTTGCCCTCAGGCATCTTGGCTTCAAAGGGAATGTCATTTTCAGCACACTTGTTCTTCATGACCTCCAAATACGAATCGGAGATCAACTGAAGTCCCATCGTAATCAATGTGTCATGAATCCGGCGCTGTTTTTCAAGCTCGGCTTCATCCTGATATTCTTCGGGAAGCGTGTACTCCATCTGTTTGAAGCGCACATCGTGCATCTTCGCCGCATAGACGTGAGAGCCGACGAGTTGCGATTGAAATTTTTTGGCGAACTCCACAGCGAAATTGACGCTCGCATCGGAATGGTCCGAGTTGTCAACAGGTACATAGATTTTTTTGAACATCTTTCTCCCTCCAATGTCAATTTTCCATTAACAAATTATGTTTTTTTGATCTTTGCTCTATCTACGATGTCTCTTGGCCGTGTTAATTTTCACCGTTTTACTTTGGTCCAATCATCTGGCTAGGAATAACCACTCGATCAAACTCTTCCTCGCTCAGCAGATTCAATTCGACCACAGTCTGCCGTAGCGTTTTACCTTCCTGATGGGCAGTTTTGGCAACCAGTGCTGCATTGTCATAGCCAATGTAGGGGTTAAGTGCTGTAACGAGCATCAATGAGTCGTTCAGGTATTCCTGGATTTTTTCTCGATTTGGCTCAATGCCGACGACACAGTTTTCATTGAACGAATCACAGGCATCCGCAAGTAGGCGGATGGATTGGAGCGCATTAAAAGCGATGACGGGCATAAACACATTCAGTTCAAAATTGCCCGATGCACCTGCGATAGCAACTGTCGTGTCGCTGCCGATAACTTGGGCGCAAACCATTGTCATGGCTTCGCATTGTGTCGGGTTCACTTTCCCCGGCATAATCGAACTTCCCGGCTCGTTTTCTGGTAACAGGAGCTCGCCAATGCCGCAGCGAGGACCGCTGCCAAGCCAACGTAGGTCGTTCGCTATTTTGTTCAACGCACATGCTAGGGTTTTGATCGCACCGCTTGCCTCGACAATAGCATCTCGAGCGCCGAGAGCCTCAAATTTGTTGGGCGCAGTAACAAAGGAAAATCCGGTGCGCTTCGAGATTGCAGCGGCGGCTTTCGTTGCGTAGTCGGGATGGGTGTTCAATCCTGTGCCGACCGCCGTTCCACCGATTGGCAGTTCGTATAGGTGTGGTAGTGCGTGATCGATTGCGCGAAGCGAATTGTTTAACTGTGTAACATATCCGGAAAACGCCTGTCCCAACGTCAACGGGGTAGCGTCTTGAAGATGGGTGCGTCCGGTCTTGACAATATCCGTAAAGGCTTCGGCTTTCGCTGCAAGCGCATCGCGCAGGGCAGTCACCGAAGGAATCAGGTGATTGTGAATCCGGTCGACGACAGCGACATGAATAGCCGTTGGGAAAGCATCGTTGGTAGATTGAGATTTGTTGACGTGGTCGTTGGGGTGGACGGGTTCTTTGCTGCCGAGGACGCCACCAAGCATTTCGATGGCACGGTTTGAAATCACTTCGTTGACGTTCATGTTGGTTTGGGTGCCACTGCCGGTCTGCCAAACAACCAGCGGAAAATGGCTATCCAGATCGCCATCAATTACTTCCTGTGCGGCTTTGATGATAATTTCAGCCAGATCCGTATCTAGCGTCTCTAACTCGGCGTTAACCTCAGCGACAGATTGTTTGACAATACCGAGTGCCCAGATCATCTCACGCGGGAAACGTTCCCCGCCAATCTTAAAGTTCTGCAATGAACGCTGGGTCTGTGCTCCCCAATACCGATCTGTTGCGACCTCAATCTTCCCCATGCTGTCTGATTCAGTTCTTGTTTGCATTTACCTCTCCAAGTGACTTCTGGTGATATGGTTCTGCACGATTGTCGGCAATCCGTTGATTCAAGCGTGTGAGAAGGCTAATGAACCGCTTAGTGCTTTCCGAAGATTCTTACAACACTCACCTATCCCCCTACCTTTGCTAGTACGCTTTGGGCTGATACTATGTGTTTGCTGAGGCCCAACTCTTTTGGTGGCAAGCCAAGCGCCAAGCCGATCATTTGCGGCAGATGGAACACCGGCATATCAAGTTGACGTTTAACTACCTGACTGACGCCGGGCTGCAGGAGATCAAGGTTCATGTGGCAGAGCGGACAAGGCGTTACCATGCAATCCGCTCCCTTATCTTTCGCCTCGCCAATATGCTTCCCAGCCATTTTGTATGACGCTTCTTCGTTCTCAAGTCCGATCGGGAAACCGCAACAGCGTGTTTTGCCGTAGTAGTCCACTGGAGTCCCACCCAACGCTTCAATCACGCGTTCCATCGAAGTGGGATTGTCGGGGTCGTCAATCCCCATGATGCTGGCAGGACGCAGAATGTAGCAGCCGTAAAACGGCGCGACCCGCAAGTCGGTCAACGGTTTTTTGACCATGCCGCGTAGATTATCCAGACCGAGTTCTTTGATAAGGACATAGAGAAGGTGGGTGACATCTACACCCCCATGATACTCGTGACCACCTGACTTAAGCACCGCGTTGACCTCTGCCCGGTACCCCTCGTCCTCGGACAGTTTCTGATTGCTTTTGCGTAAACAACCGATGCAGGTCGAACAGACCGTCATCAGCGGTAGGTCCAGCTCCTCCGCGAGCGCAAGGGTCTTGGCGTTGTATGTGTCGGCAAGGACCGGATTCTGCGCTTGAAGCACACCTGCGCCGGTACAAGGGGCACCGGTCAATTCGACCAACTCAATACCAATTAAGGGCGCAATCCTTTTGGTGGCTTGGTTCAGTTCTGGACAGTTTCCCTTGGCAACACAGCCAGGGAAGTAGGCAACTCTCATTATATCCTCCGGTATCAATTATAATTTAGAACGTGAGACGTAAAAGGTATTCTCAGAATTCGAGGATCACTTTCTCATCGTGATTTTCCTTCAGTCCGCTATTTCTTTTTTCCTGCTTCCAATTCTTCATGAATGCGCCGGACATCCTGGACCTCTGTCACTGAAGGGTGCGAACCGGGCAACAGGGGTTTGATTTTCCCTTTCAGGGTTGCTTTGATCGCAATACCTGCGTTCTTAACGGCCCAGCCCCAACCGGCAGCCTTTATCGGTAGCATACGCTCATCGAGGACGCCGGTATGTGCTACGCTTTCGGTGAAGTGAAGCACATGTTTCGCGCCTATGTTGTCGGTCAACCCTTCCTCAATTGCCTGCTCGCGCAGCTTGATAATTTGGTCCATTGGTGCGACATCCTTCGGACAGACCTCCACGCATTCCAGACACCGCGTGCAATCCCAGATACCGCCCTCTTCACTCAGATCCGTCAACCACTCTGTGGTTTTACCGTGGCGAGGATCGCCGACCACGCGGTACGCCTTCGCCAGCGCCGCCGGGGCTAAGAAGTTTGAATCCTCCTCCAGCACTGTGCAATCGCTCACACACGCGCCGCACATGATGCAGTTCATCGGTTGTTGCAGTTCGACCATCTTCTCGTGTGGGACCTGATACTCACGTTCTGGCGGTTCCCCTGCTGTCTCAATCCACGGTTTCACCTGTTTCAATTTATCCCAGAAGATATCCATTTCAGTAACAAGGTCTTTAATCACCTTCATGTTGCCCATCGGCTCAACACAAATTTCCTCACCGTCAGGTGCAAGCGTTGAGACTTTGGTCTTGCAGCCCAACTTCGCGTGTCCATTGACCCGAAAGGCACATGAACCGCAAACCGCGCTGCGACATGAACAGCGCATTGCCAGTGTGCCGTCGATATCTTCGCGGACTTTGATGAGCGCATCCAGCACGGTTGCAAAATCGGGCAACTCTTTTACTTCATAGGTATCATAATGCGGTTCCTGGGCTGTCTGCGGGTCGTAACGGTATACTTTCAAATTGGCTTCTATCATTCTTTATCTCCTGTACGTCGTGAGTAATGTGTCTAAACGTCTATTGACTTTTTACTCTCTAAGCTTTATATATTACACCTTAGTACTGGCGTGCCTCTGGCTGCCATTTTGTAATCGTTACCGGCAGATAGGTAACTACAGGTCCATCAGGGGTATGGTAGACAGCCACATGCTTAAGCCAGTTCTCATCGTCCCGTTCAGGATAATCGGTGCGGGTGTGGGCACCGCGGCTCTCTTTGCGCGCAAGGGCACTAGCGATAATCGTTTCAGCACAATCGAACATGAAGTCCAGCTCTAAAACAGCTAGCAAATCGGTATTGAACACTCTACCCTTGTCGTGAACAGAAACTTCTGGAAAACGTTCACGGACAGCGTGGATTCTGCGCTGTGCTTCAAGCAAACCGGCTTCTTCGCGAAACACACCAGTGAAGGTATGCATAATCTCGCCCATTTCCAGTCGCAGAGCGGGGGCACGCTCGTTCGTCGAGCGGGCAAAGAGGTCACTAATTTTCTGCTCCTCCACCCCAGTGACCGCTTCGGAGATATTGGGGGAGTTAATGCTGCTGGCATATTCCGCTGCATGTACCCCCGCTTTCCGGCCAAATGTAACACAGTCCAGCAGGCTGTTGCCTCCGAGTCGATTTGCTCCATGTGCTGAGACACAGGCAGCCTCACCGGCCGAGTACAAGCCGGGCAGTGGTTCTGACCCATCGCCGTTATGTCGATAGCAGCGCCCATCTATATCGGTCTTAATGCCACCCATCATATAATGCATCCCTGGTCGAATCGGTAGGGGCTGCTGCGTAATGTCCACCCCAGCATAATCAATTGCGAGTTCAGAAATTTGATGAAAAGCTTCTAAAATACGGTCTTTGATGTGTCGGCAATCGAGCAACACGCAGCCATCAATCCCACGTCCTTCTTGGATTTCGATTGTTTCAGCGCGAGAGACCACATCGCGCGAGGCTTTTTCCTCCAATGTTGTTGCGCCGTAGCGTTCCTCCTGCATAAACCGTTCGCCCTCGGAGTTCAGCAGATACGCGCCTTCGCCGCGCGCGCCCTCCGTGATGAGAAAGCCGTTGGCAGGAAGTGTAGTCGGATGATATTGTACCATCTCCATGTCCATAAGCAGGGCACCAACACGGTAGGCTAAAGACAACCCATCGCCCGTCACAATAAGCCCATTGGTACTTGGCTCGTAGACCCGTCCACAACCGCCGGTGCAGATAATGACCGCTTTCGCCTTAAAGACTTCTAACTTGCCACTCGTTATATCCATCGCCACGGCACCACAGCATGCGCCTTCTTCCATGAGCAGCGTCGTCACGAACCATTCATCGTAGGATTTGACATTCATCCTGAGCAGGCGCTCATACATGACGTGCAAAATGGTCTGCCCGGTCATATCACCGACATGGCACGTACGGCTCTTGTCAGTTCCGCCGAAGCCACGCATGTGGATGTTTCCCTCTTCGTTGCGGTCAAAAATAACGCCCCAATGTTCAAGAGCGAAGACATCCTGAATACCGTCGCGGCAAAGGATTTCGATGGCATCTTGGTCGCCTAAGAAGTCGCTGCCCTTGACGGTCTCATAAGCGTGAACCTCCCACGAGTCTTCAATCCCTAGCGCTGCGTTAATACCACCTTGTGCAGCAGCCGAGTGGGAGCGGGTTGGGTAAACCTTGGACACCATTGCCACGCTCGCACCGGCCTCTCCCGCATGCAGGGCAGCACTCATCCCCGCCAAACCGCCGCCAATAACGAGCACATCGTATTCAATCATAAACCTTTCCTGTATCCTTTCTTTACTTAGGAACGCATTTTAAGCCAGCGTTAATGGGTGCCTAGAGGCACAAGTATGTAGCAGGCTCAATCTGGAAACCACAACGGATTTTACCTGAGCAGGGTTTGCATATCCTGGCGAAGTTGTTGGAGATGTGCCTTGCTCCGACTATCGTAGTAGCCACGTACCTGCTGGTTTCGATCAACGAGCACAAACCGGGTACTGTGAAGGATTTCGCTTCCACGATGACCGGCTGCTAAGCTAAAACCATCTTGAGCCAGTTGATAGATAGCTTCTTTCTGTCCGGTCAAGAACGACCAACGATCGCTGTCTGCCCCATAGTAATCTGCATAACGAAAGAGAGCTTCAGGGGTATCCTGTTCTGGATCTACGGAGAAAGAGACGAAATGGAGGTCCCCCGCGGCAAATTCGTCTTGAAGACGTGCCATTTCAATCGTCATTGGCGGACAGATTGTCCCACAACTGGTAAAGATGAAATCGGCGACCCAAACTTTATCCTGGAGATCGGACAACGCAAAGGAAGCACCAAGCTGATCAGTCAAGGAAAAGTCCGGCAGTTGTCCATGAGCCGCGAGTTCTGACAACGAAGTTGCCGACTCAGAAGTTGTGCTGGACTTTTGATGAACGAAGGTCCAGAAATTGGCACCCAAGATGCCAACAATCACGAGGGCTAACACACCCCAGAGAAGTCCGCGCAGCATACGGTCACTGGGTCTAGCGTCCTGTTCTGAAGATTTGACTTCGGCTTCCATAGACATAAGGCATAAACCCTAATACGTGCAACATAAAAAATCTCACGTTTCACGCGTTACTTTTTACATTAGCGAGATGTATCAACGACCTGAGATTCCGCTTTAGCTCCCTCATGGCGAGCATCGTCCATCAGATCCGGAAGCAGCATAAACACGAGAAAAACACAGATAATAAATGGTGTCAGCGCAATGATCATCAAGGTTCTTTTCTCAAATTTCAGGTGCATGAAATAGAGCGCGACATAAACCGCTTTAGAACATGCCATACCAATTAGCAGGAGTGCAGTCGCAGTCTGCCCCAAAACCGCCTTCAAAAAAGGCATGGCGACAGCGACTTCAAGGATTGTGAGTGCGAAAAGAATCCAAAATATTCTCATGTATTTCGGATGTTCTTTATGAGCGTGTTCCATCTTGATTCTCCATTCGGTGATTACAGTAGATAGACAAAAGTAAAGACCATGATCCAGATTAGGTCAACGAAGTGCCAATATAGCCCCAAAATCTCAACTTTGTGGTTATATTCGGCTGTGTATGTTCCTCGCAGCCCCTTAATCAAGATAACGATAAGGTAGATGACCCCGCCGGTGACGTGGGCACCGTGGAAACCTGTAATAGTGTAGAAAGTTGGACCAAAAAGCACCGAGCCGGAAATCTCAGCACCAGTCAACCCGTGATGAGGAATTGTGGTGAGGGTGAGACCGTGCTTGATTAGTGCTGTCCATTCATACGCTTGCAGCCCTAGGAAGATTAGTCCACCCAGAATCGTCAAGCCGAGAAAGGTACACATCCTCGATTGGTTACCGTTCTGGATAGCTTCAAGGGCTTTGACCATCGTAACACTACTGCAGATTAACAGAAAGGTCATGCCCGCTGTGAGGTTAATGCCGAGTATTTCGGCTGGGGGTGCCCATTCCGCTGCACCGGCGCGCACGGCACCGTAGGCAGCGAGCAACGCACCAAAGGACATCGCATCGCTAATAAGAAAGAGCCACATCCCCAGCTTGCCCAGACTATCGGGCGTGAGGGATGGTTCGTAGACATCTGCGGAATGATCGAGTGTTGTAGTTTCTTCCAATTTTCACACTCCTTTCACATTTGAAGGTGGTTTACGATTACCGGCCCGATGTGTGCGGTAGTATACATAGAACACGCCACCGCCAATTAGGCCGGAAACAATATAGGGCATTGCCATAAGGAATAGAATACTCCACTTAAAGCCCTGAACAATTGGGTCATCAATCGTCTTACATGAGGGACAGGCTTCCACAACTGTTGGTATCAGCAACGCAAGAACCATAATCCCTACTATGAGTGAAAAATATCGACGAATCATAAGAAATCTCCTTACTCGCGAAATGAAGATAACGACTTATACGAATTTGCATACTGTAAAATCAGTTTTGACGCCGTACCGTTTCCAACAATCCCGACCTGCATTGGAAAAACTTGTCAGACACACCGACGTGATAGGTACCCCTTCATCTAATTCTCGCGTAATAAAGGAATGAAACCTGCTTGCCTGAAATGTTCATCATAGGCAAGTGCTTCTGTAATACGCCGTTGTTGCATAATGAGGAATGATGCACAGTCGATGAGCCCCCATGTTTTATCTTGCCGCTGAGCATACATAGTCAATGCCGCTTCAAACTGTTCATCAGACAAAGGGACAACTTCAACGTTCGGATATTGTTGAAGACTTCTCGCGACTTCTACTGCCCGTTGCCGAAATATCCGACCCAGTGAGGCATAGTAATTGAGGAATTCCATTAACACCAACTGACTGGTAACAATGGATCGATTCTCTATAGTTTGAGACACAGCAGTTGCTATGTCATGCAACCGATCGCGAGGATTGAACAGCGCAATCCAATATCCCGCATCAGCAAATACGGCATTCATGCGTTCCTTTTGGGTTCCCCGTAAAGATAATGCTTGAAATTAATTGAAGCATCATCGGGGACTTTTTCCCACGTTGCCAAGGGAATCTGTGACCCAATATCAGCAACAACTTTCCAAATCGGTTTTTGCGACTGACATTGCACAACGGTTTCTTCATTTATCGAATCAAGAGCTTTTTTCTTTTTTGATTGGTGCCTTTTTTTGGGTATGGCTGTCATTTCTGAATCTCCAGGGAGCTAGAGAGGTCCTGCTCTCCGCTAAACTCCATTTAGATTAAGTATACAAGAATATAAAGAAGGGGCCATAACACGACAACAAACGCCCAGTAAATTGCACAAACTTCAACTCCAACGTATTGATTCGCAGAAAACCGGCCGGCTATTGCCCGAGCGAAAACCGCTAACAGCCAGAAAACTGCTATCAGAACATGCAAAGCATGACAACCGATGAGGACATAGAAGACTGAGCCGTATACCCCCGATGAAAGTGTAAAACCGTGATGCACTAAACGGACCCATTCAGAGCCTTGCACCACAAGGAAAATTACACCAAGAAGTCCCGTCGCGAACAGCCAGTTTCTGAGTTCTTTCTGACGATCCTGCCGAATGGCTCGTAGCCCCTGAAACATTGTATAGCCGCTCAAGAGCAGGACGATTGTATTCAGTCCAGTCACACCAATGGGCAAACGAACATCAGCCTGCGATGGGGGGGGCCAAGTGACACTCCCCAAACGGAATACAAGGAATGTCCCGATCAACCCTGCGAAAAACATGATTTCGGCTCCTAGGAGTACCAACACAGCTAACCGTGCATTGCTGATTGGTCGGTTTTCCTCTTCCGCACGTTCGTATGATGTGTGTTCTAGTTCATTCATCGTCGGTAAAAAAATGAAACGTAAAAAAGGTGGAAAATCTTTATTGCGATACAATCGAGGCTAGAAAACCTCGATCACAATACATTAGTTTTTGACGATTGCGAGAATCGTTGCACAAATAAATAGGATGATAAATATCGCGAATAAGAACCAACCGATCCGTCGGTTTTGACCCTGTTTTTCGTTAGCACTCATTTAAATTTGATACCCCCATGCCATTATACCAATCTGTCGAGTGCCATGACCAGAAACACAAGCGGCAGATACATCAATGAGGCGTACAGCAATCGTTTTGCTGCTACGGTCGATCGAGAAATAGATAGGTTGATGCCAAATCCAAGAAAGATGATGCTCAACGTAAGCGCGGCGAAAAAATAAATGATACCAGCAATACCTATTAACGTAGGCAGTAGCGCTACAACGAGAAGTCCAAGACAGTTGATGACAATCTGTCTGTTCGTGCTCTTGCCGTCAGGATGGATAACCGGCAACAAACGGAATCCAGCTTGGGCGTACTCTTCACGATAGATAAACGCGATTGACAGCGAGTGTGGTAGTTGCCAAAGGAACAGAATTGCAAAAAGCACCCACGCTTCGATATTGAGTGTCCCTCGCGCTGCAACCCAACCGATAACAGGTGGTAACGCCCCCGGAAACGCACCTGCAACAGTACAGAGCGATGTTTTCTGCTTCAGTGGGGTATAGACAAACAGATACGTCACAACGATAGCAGAGATGACCAATGCGCCTAGGGCGTTCACGGAAAATGCCATATAGAGCAAACCGCTGACGGTCAATAAAACCCCAAAAAACAGGGCTGTCGTCGGTTGAAGACGTTGATCCGGCAGCGGGCGGTGGCACGTTCTCACCATCTGGGCGTCCAGATCACGTTCAAGGTACTGATTGAGCGCTAATACGCCCGCTGCTGATAACCCCGTGCCGACGATGGTGTGAATTAGTTGCAACCAATTAAGCGGTTGCGAGGAGGCAATATAAAAGCCGGCTGATGTTGTAATCAGTATCATCGAAACGAGCCGTGGCTTTGTCAGTTCAACAAGAGCCGACATTCGACGACTCATTTGGGATAGGTCAACCCCTAGCGTCTCTGTTGTTGATATCATGCAGACACCTCATCGGAAACGATACTTCGACTTGCAACAGGTTCTGATCTACTTGTGAATCGAAAAACGTCCAGTGTTAGTACGACAGAAACAACCAACATTAAAGCACCAATGGCAGCATGGGCCGTTGTGATTATTACACCGGCAACAGGAGGCACGCCTTCGCCAAAAGCGGTGAACTCGGCGAGGTATGCCCCGATACCCAAAGTCAATTGTACGGCAAGCAGACCACTCAACAGCAAAATAAGACGAACAAGGGCTGGATTTTCCGGATAATTTTTCGAGATTCGTCTCAAAAGGAGAAATATGTGAATTGTTACTAGGCCCGCGAAAAGCAGGTGGGCATCCAGTCGATTCCCTGTATGCCTCAACACGGCACCAAAGATGAATTGGATATAGATAAGTCCCAATGTGATGAGACTCAAATTTTTCAGGCGCGCAGCATCTGTAATCTCAATTTTCGCCGACATTTGCAACCAACTGAGCGAAGTAAACAACGCAAGACTTGCAGTCAACGCAAAAAACGCTTGGGCAAAACAGGCGTGTATGATAGCCAGAACCCTACTGAGATTCGTAACACGGAGGCCACCCATCACCCCCTGAGCAATAACTGCAACGAGGGCGATAACGCCGAGCCATTTCATCCATTTCCGCCTATCTTTCGCCCAGATTGATACCATCAATGCAATCGTCAGAAAACCAACGATAGAACCAATCAACCGATGGCTATGTTCGTACAGCACGCCATGAACATATACATCAAGCCGCTCGCCCGATTTAATCAGCGTATAGGTTCGTTCATTCTTTCGATCTGCGAGTCTCCACTTACTGCCCTGCTCTTCGGTTGAAATTATAACATTTTCTGATACGGAAATCTCGTTTTTTTCAAGTGCCTTCCGTAGCCCCACGGACAGATTGCCCGTATCCAAATCAGCTTGGAGATTTGGATCAACGCTGAACAGGAATCCGCTGACCGTTTTAGAGAGCGGATAGAGAAACATGTTGTATCCGAATGTTGTGGGCCAATCGGGGACAGCCATCCCTGAATTCGTGCTAGTTACAAGCCCACCCATGCAGATCAGGATGAAAGTCGTTACAGCGGTAAGTACAGCAAGTCTATGAAGCCATGGACGATACATTGAGCCAGTAACAACCTCCTTGGCTTAGATAGGACGCAGATAAACACAGATTTGGGGATCTCTTTTAGACCGATGGTTTTGGAAGCCATCGCACAGATACTTTGGCTTTCCATGCAAGAAAATAGAATGAGTTGTTAGTGGTAAAATCTTAACGCAGAGAGCGCAGAGAAAAAGTATTTGCTCTGCGTTCTCTACGTCCTATATTATCTTAATCCGCACTAGCTCCGGCAGGGACGGGTTCACCGTGCACTGATTCGCCGTTCGGCTCCGTCTGCGGCGTCCAGTCCGTTTCAGCACCGGGAACGCTGTACTCATAGGGTCCGTGATACACCTGCGGAATCGCTCCGAAGTTGCCGTGAGGGACAGGCGTTGGTGCATGCCACTCGAGAGTATTTGCTTGCCACGGATTCTGTTCAGCGACTTTCCCGCGGAAGATACTCCAGAATACGTTGACTAGCAGCAGAATTTGAGCCACACCTAAAATAAATGCACTGATCGTAATAAACACATTTATCCCTTGCATATGTTGTAAGAATTCATACTGCGTCGGGTTGGCGATGCGTCGCATGTGTCCACCAACACCGAGGATGTGCATCGGGAAAAAGACACCGTTAAAGGCGAGGAAGGTGATCCAGAAATGAATCTTGCCAAGCGTCGCATTCATGTGTCGCCCGAACATCTTAGGGAACCAGTAAAAGATGCCGCCAAAGATAGCGAAGACGCTTCCACCGAAGACAACGTAATGGATATGCGCCACAATGTAGTATGTATCGTGGATGTAGATATCGACTGGCGAGTTCGCCATGTAGATACCGCTAAGACCACCGATAACAAACATCGAGACAAAAGCCAACGTGTTTAACATTGGCACCGTGAATCGGATTGATGCACGGTGAAGGGTGCCGATCCAGTTAAAGGTTTTGATTGCCGAAGGGACAGCGATTAACATGGTTGTGGTCATGAAACTCGCTCCGAGCGCAGGGTTCATCCCACTCTGGAACATGTGGTGTCCCCACACAATCCAACTGAGAAAGGCGATCGATATCATGGCAAAAACCATTGATTTATAGCCGAAGATGGGCTTTCTGGCAAAGACAGGAAGCATCTCTGATGCCATGCCCATGCCGGGCAGAATGAGGATATAAACCTCTGGATGCGCGAAGAACCAGAAGAGGTGTTGCCACAGCAACGAGTCGCCACCACCTTCCGCCAAAAAGAAGGACGTTCCCGCCATTCGGTCAAAGAGGATTAGTGCGAGCGCAGAAGCGACCACAGGGAATGCAAGCAGTAGAAGAATAGCGACGATAAAGAGCGCCCAAATCGCAAGTGGGAGACGGAACCAGGTCATCCCCGGTGCTCGCATATTGATAATCGTGGTGATATAGTTGATGGACCCCATCAGTGAGGAGATACCCATGACGATAAGGCTGATGCACCAGAGATTCTGTCCCCAATCTACACCGCTAAGCTCAGGGACTGAAGAGAGCGGTGCGTATCCAGTCCAGCCCGCAGCAGCGTGCCCACCGGGGACGAAGAACCCAGCCATCATGATAACCCCTCCCAGCATGTTGAACCAGAAAGATAGCATATTCAGGACAGGAAAAGCCATATCTCTGGTCCCGATCATCAATGGTATGAGGAAATTACCAAACGCGCCAACAAGTAGCGGCACAACCACAAAGAAAACCATGATAGTCGCATGCATTGTAAACAGCGAATTATAAAATGCTGGGTCTATTACGCCGGCCGGCATGTTCGTCTCTATCCATGTTTCTTTGTCATCATCGAACCGTTCCTCCCATTTACGGTCTGCAGCGGTTGTGACTTCGCCCTCTTCCTGATATGCTTTGGAGACTCCAATGATGGGAAGGGGCCTGTCGGGCCATGCGAGTTGCCAACGGAAAAGCAGTGCTAGCCCGCCCCCAACCATGAACATAACCAGACCAAAGATCAGGAACTGCTTGCCAATCATTTTATGATCGAGCGAAAAGAGGTATTTACGAACAAAACTCTCTTCATGATGATGATCATGAGATTCATGTGCGTGATCATTCATTCTATATTGACTCCTTTCTTTTCATTATTCTCCCCACCGTTCATTTGTCCACGCTGCGTAGTCCTCAGCCGTGTGGACGGTAAGGTATCCAAGCATCCCGGAGTGTCCAAATACGTACCCGGTTTCGTCGCTTCAAACCACATGTTTATAAACCTTCCAGGAAGGGCATCCTGCTTGAGCCGGAGTTGAGGGACAAAGAAGCTATGAATAACATCAATAGATGTGAGCCTGATATGCACAATCTCGTTAACCGGGACATGCAGCTGGTTCTCAAGTACTAAGTCATCGTCAGTGCCCCATTCGCCATCAGGTCCTGGATAAGTCATATCCCAGTTAAATTGTTTCCCACTCACTTGAACGACAGCGCCGGGGTCGCCGGGAAATTGGGAAGGGAATTTAATCTTGTTCCATTGGGGCAGACTCAACATTGCAAGTCCAAACACAATGACGGTGGTCGCAGCAGTCCATACGATTTCAAGGGTTGTGCTACCTTCAATGTACTCCACTTAATGATGAAGACAATGAGTACCGCCATAACAGCCAAAAATACAATTGAGGTAATCCAGTAGATTAGGATAAAGAGGTCATCGACCCCTTTTCCAAAAGTTGAGACATTCTCTGGAAGCCATGCAGGAAAATTCAGCCAATTCATTAAAAGCTCCTTTCGAGGCTGCTGAATTTGTAAGTCAATCTCTTTTACGCTACATTCGGACGACGGTATGCCGTTCGAGCAGCACCAAAGTATGTAATAACGCAGAACGCGCCGGTAACAAGTAGCGATAACGCGAGTTGAGGAATTCCCTCAGAAATTATGGGTGCGTTAAAGTATAGACAACGACGTAAGGCTGCAACGCCGTAGGTAAGCGGATTTAATTTCATTACCCACTCAAGGAGTATCGGCACCCCAGATACGGGGAAGAAAGCACCGGAGAGCAGCCAAATTGGGATTAGAATAAGATTCATAATCGCATGAAAACCTTGTGTAGAATCCATTCGCCACGCGATCATTAATCCTAAGTTCGTCAAGCCAAAGGACAAGGTCAACATCACACCGAGTGCTGCGAGCACGGAGAAGAAGCTTAGCGGCACTCCAACTATCGGTGCGAGAAACAGAAAAAGACCACCCTGCAAGAGTGCTAACGTTGTGCCGCCAAGTGCTTGTCCCAGCACGATAACCCATCTTGAAACCGGGGCAACAAGCACACCTTGAAGAAAACCTTCTCGACGGTCTTGGACAACCGAAATTGTTGCAAAAATTGCTGTAAACAGTAGTGTAAGCGTGATGATACCGGGGTAAAAATATTCGATGTAGCTCGTTCCTTCGGGAACGCCGGGCGGCTTAAATGAAGCGTTCAGCCCACCACCCAAAAGCAGCCAAAAGATTAACGGTTGCGCAACCGCGCTCAATAGACGGCTCCGTTGGCGTAGAAATCGAATGATCTCACGCCACCAAATCGTCGCCACAGGGAGTAAGAATCTTGATATTGGCACAGTTCAGTTTAGTGCGTTTCAGTGTGGCTGCTTTTCAATTCTACTGAATTTTGACTGGAACCGTTTTCCTCAAAGCGACGTCCTGTCAGTTTGATAAACACATCTTCCAATGTGGGCTTTCCAAAGCGCGCGGATCGGATTTCGCTCGGAAACGCAGCGACTACATCTCGAACAAATTCATGTCCGTTGTGGCATTCGATTCGTAACAGCCCCTCAATCAATGTTGCCGTACGCCCAAATCGTTGGCTTACTTTCGGCGCTAGTTCTTCAGGCGCTGGAGAATCAACGATGACAACATCTCCACCAACATGATCTTTCAGTTCGTCCGGTGTTCCGATGGCAACCAATTCCCCCGCGTTGAGAATCCCCACGCGGTCACACGCTTCGGCGTCATCCAAAATGTGGGTTGTCAGGATAACGGTTGTTTCTTGCAAACTCGCCAAATATTCTCTGAAACTTCTGCGTGCCCCGGGATCGAGTCCGGTGCTCGGCTCGTCCAGTAGCAGAAGCTTCGGCTTGTGAAGGGTCGCCTTTGCCAACTCCGCACGCCTTCTTAGTCCACCCGATAGTGTTTCCACGCCCTCATGAGCGCGATCGGTCAATTCAAATTGGTTGAGCGCCTCTTGGATTCGCTGCTTCAGCGTTTTACCCCGCAGCCCGTACAGGTGACCGTGATGCCGGAGATTCTCCGTGACTGTGAGTTTTAGATCCAAACTCGGATGCTGAAAAACCACACCCAGATACTGCCTGACGCTTTGCGATTCTCTGGCAAGCTCATGACCAAGAATATTGACCGCAGCTTGATTAACCGGAATCAGGGTAGAAAGTATCTTAAAGAGTGTGGTTTTACCGCTGCCGTTTGGGCCAAGAAACCCGAAGACTTCGCCTTGTGAGATGCTAAAGGTTACATCTACAAGTGCCCGCCGAGCCCCATAAGCGTACGAGAGATTCTCGACTTTGATAGGGAACATCTTCCCTCATTTGCTCATTTTAGCGCGAGTGTAAAGTCTTGTGCAACTGTTCCCCCAGCTTCAACAGTAACCGAAACGGGTGCGTCTTTATTTGAACCACAGGCTTCTTGCCAATAGCCTAACTTGTAGGTTCCCGGCGGAACATTTTCAAGGGTGTACTGCCCGTTCTCGTCGGTGACCGTAAAATACGGATGGGGAATGTATGCAATCCAAGCCTTCATCCAGCCGTGCACATCGCATTTAACTGGTACGGGCCCTTCGGCTTTCTTTATGGCCTTAACGTTCATCTTCCGTCTAGTTCCGGGCTGCGATTTATTAAATGCGGGATTCACCGAACTAAAGATATGAACGTTATGGTTGATCCTGTCAGGATTGATCATGGTCAGCCGTTTTCCAACCGGCAGGAGGCGCACATGTGGCTTAAAGTGGCAGCCTTTCTGATCGATTTCGTATTTGGCATCGCTTGGAAAATCGGCTCCTGATGAGATGTCCATCAGATAGACGATGGTGTTCTGCAAACCATTTCCTTCGCCAAGAACAATCGACTCATCATGCTTGTCGGTTTTACCACAAACTTGTGTGTCTTTGGTAATTTCGAGTTTTTTCATCTCGGGCGCGGCGCCATCAAATTTTACCATTCCGCTGATAGTGCCACCATTAGAGACACTCATTGCTTTATAGGAAGCCGGGAAGACTAGCGACTCGACCTCTTCGTCCCCACCGGCAGCGATGGCAGTGGTAACGTAAACACATGCAATGAGCAGGGTTAGGATTGTAACAACTTTGGTTTTCATGATTGAACTCCTTTTGAAATTATTGTTTGAACAGGTTATAAGTGAGAGGCAATTATGTTTGACTGCTTCAAATACAGTCAAGATATTTGAACCTTCTCGCAATAAGAGTTATGGTCTACCCTCATACGTTGCGGTTAAACTTCTTCTGTATTCTGTCGTCTCCTGACACTACTTCTCAAGCCGAAAAGGAGGCCAACGGAGATAAGGGCAACCAGCGGCGGATAGACAAATCGCTTGTTCGATGGAACGGGATCAAGGACGAATGTGTACCACGTTGAAATGGCTCGCTTCGTTTTTACATCACCATTTGCGCCATCCCATGCAGAAAAAGCGATGGGTATGAATACGCCCGGTGTAAACTGCACGTCATTTCTTTTGTCATCGGTTGTGAGGGATCTTTTAACCCATAGTTGATATTGCCCATCTTCGTAAACCCCTTCAGCCTGTATTAGGCTTTGATCAGCTTGGACAGTCGCTTTATCGATCCCCTTCGCAGTCATCTCTGTCACCGTTGACGGCTCAGCGACCTTCCAACTCCAGAGATAGACGGGAAGCCGATCGCCCCAGATGAAGTAAGGTTTGGGATCCGTCGGACCTTCAGCAATCTTCACCGGAAATTGAATTGCTAGAGCATCTTCAACCGTCTCTCCGGTCTCGTCGTCTGTCTGGGGAAGGGTTTTCGTCCGATCATCCCATGTAAATAGAAACGCAATTTCATTATCGTTATAGAACGACTTTGCCATTATTGAATCGATCGAGGGGTTGAATTGTCGAGGGTCAATAACAATTTGACCGACCAGCGGAAAATAACTGGCTTCTTGAATTTCATTCCACACTTCATCGTTTATGCCCGGCAAGGCACCGGCGCGATATTGTGAGCGTAGTACTTTGTCGCCGACTGCCGCTGGTGGTCGCTCTTCGGGTCCTAGGGATTTTACATAATTTGCGAGGTGCCAGCTTTTCTCAAAAATCGGCTTCAGGGCTGTATCGAGTTTAGTCTGTTCGTCAGGTTCAAGTTCTTCGCCTTCTTCAACCTTGAGCATGATGTCTTCAAACATAAACAACTTTTCCTCAAGCGCTGCGTATTCTTCGTCTTCCGCTTCTGAAAGACCGTCGTCATCCATTTTGAGTTCTAGCTCATTCATACGAGCCGATTCCTCATCTGTCAGACCGAGTCGAAAACTTGAGATGAACGAAGGCATCGGCGAGCCAGCAATACCACCGATGAATCGTTTGAAAATATCCTCAGTTGTCGCACCGCCCCGATAATTCCACTGTTCCCATAGATTGGCGGGCCATGTGCGAAAGCCCCACTCATCGGTCAGATCTGGGGCGGACGTACCATCGCCTCTGCCAATCACTCCGTGGCAATCGACACACCCAAGAGTGGTGTAAAATTCTTTTCCTTTTGCGACACTCTCTTCAGAATATGGAACTTTGCCCGACACATCAATTAACCGCGGTGAAGCCCCTTCAAAGCCGTCGTGGAATGTTTTGATATGGGCAACGAGTTGCCACCGTTGATCCTCACTCAGCAGTTCGCTCCAAGCTGGCATTGAGGATCCCGGCATACCGTTCGATATGATGTCAAAGAGATCTTGATCGGTGGGCAGTTGAGCGCTTTCCGTCGAACGGATTTTGTAAAGCCCCCGCGTGAAATCCCTCGGTCTTGGCAACAGGTTTTCTGCTGCAGATCCATCGCCCGCTCCCTCTATACCGTGGCAGTGCGCACACTTATCATCATAGAGTGCCTTTCCTGCTTCGGAGGCTGCGGGTGCCTGTTTCCCTTGGGCAAGAGATGTAATTGGAAAAACCACTAACAACAAAATAAGACCGGCGACTGAAATCAACATTGTATTATAGGATTGCTTTTTCATTGTTTTTTCTTCCGCTCCAATCTTAATGCGCCGCTTCACCAAACGTCCGTGGTCGATACCCTGTGTATTCAGACAGGAAGAGAATCACATCCCAAATCTCCTCCTCTGTCAGGTGATCCTCCCAGACCGGCATGGCAGAATCCCACGGGGTTGCAGCTGGCGGCAGACCGGGGCCTCCCTTACTAATACGCCAGAAGAAGAAAGATTCCTGGAAGTTCGGAATAATCCCAGGGTCCTGAAAGTTTGCAGGCGGTGGGTTGAAACCGTGAGCGAAATGTCCTTCGCCATCAAGATCGTCGCCGTGGCAGTAGAAACAGTTTTGATAATAGACCCGCCGTCCGTTCTCTACATGAGCCTTAAATGCTTCCTTGTCATCTTTTTCAAGGTGCCGGAAGGGGTTTTCCACCTGTTGCGTGGGACCGATAACCTTGTCGCGGTAGGTCAGTTCATCAGGTGGCGCCGGATGGGCAGTGCGCAGCGCGGCTGGTGGATCTGCCTTTGTTGACAACCTAGAAAAACTTAAACCAAGCATAACCAAAGGAATAAGGACAAACAACACAGTACGCCTTGTCCCCCTATCCTCATCAGCCAAGGTCTCTTTGACAGGACGGAGAAATTCTCGAAACCTGTCATCTTCGACGGACACGTGAACCAGAATCGCCAATAGAATAAGCCCCAAATACATTGAGATCACGCTAGCGGGTAACGGCACAGACCATACACCACCGATGAAGAATCTTAAAAAGAGCCAAAGCACAACAAATATGATTAGGCATTTTGTGAAAAGGGATAATCTTTGCATGGCGGTTTAACTCTCCTTATTCGGCGGTTGCCTCTGCTCCCTCAGCCGCTGTCGCGTCTGTCGCACCCGTTAAGCTTGCTAGATAGGCGAGTAGATCGCTCATGTCGGAAACCGATAGCAACAACGGAAAGTTATTCGGCATCGGGGAAGTTACAACCAATCGCTTACCGAAAGCACGGCTGTAGTTCGGACCTTCGTCGATATCGAATGTATCAATGATCTGCTCCTCACCATCAACGTTTAAGATGACTTCGTCCTCATTTTCCGATACCAATTCCCCAACGATAACATTCTCATCAAAGTCAATCAATGTCGCCTGAACCTTCACGTTCGACTTAGAAACCGTTTGCGTCTCTCCACCCGCCTGAAGTATAATGTTTTCGTCGTCCTCTTCTACGAGATCGCCACTTACGGTGGCTCCCGTGTCGGCAAGCGTTACTTGAATCCAGAAGTATCCTTTCCCTGTCAGATCTGTCAACTCTTCAATCGGCTCTGGATCGAGCTCGCTCAATAGAATGGTGTGCTCTTCTTCGTTACCGGCTACGTCCTTAACACGCACACTGATCTGCTCATTATCTTGCGTAACAAGCGTTCCCTGAATTGTGGCACCGCCGGTTTTCACCGTAACGGAACCGTATCCGCTCACAATTTGAGCATTCGGTAATAGGACGGATTCCTCAATATACCGGAGACTGTTTAACCCAGCGATATCCGTCAATTCGGGTGCAGCGACAACTTCAACACCTTCGTCAAGCGTTTGACCGGTAGGTTGCTCGACACCAGCGACAGCGTGACACGCGATACACTTCGCGCCCTCTACAAAAACCTTTTTACCACGTTCTACGTCGCCTGTGAGGAGGGGTGGCAATTCCTCGGCTATGGCTTCCGCACTTCCGATATCAACGGGCGGCTCAAACTTTGTTACATCCACTTCTCCACCCTGACTCTGGAGGAAGGCAATGACGGTTTCGATTTCCAACTCAGTTAGACTGATTGGTGGTTTCCAGACGGGCGGCATAATGTTGCTGTAGCCGGGAACAAGGAATTTGTGGGGTTCATAGGTGGATTCGATGAGATACTCCTTCGCAGTCATTCCCGGTTGGCGTGTTGCAGCGCGAGTGCCAATATCCGTTAAATCGGGACAGCGACTTTTTGGCGCAGACGGATCAAGTGTATGGCAGGTGTTGCATTTTCCTTTCCCGTTAAAGATTATCTCCCCAACCTCAATAAACGCATCCGGCGTCCGGTCTACGGCGTTAGGGTCAAACGTCGCAGTCGATGTTTCTGGAACAATGCTGGCCGCAAACGCATAGAACCAGATGACCATCAACGCAAATGACATGAGTTTGACCACGCTCTGCCAGAGTATGATATTCGCCAAAGCAAAGATAAAAAACCATGCAGACCACGGCAGTAGGTTTTCCGAAGCGATCGGGAAAGCCGGCGCTTTCGCGATATAGGCGATAAAACTCACAACCATTAAAATTAGGCAGATAATTCTAATTAGTCTTCTTTGCATCGCTCTCGTCCTGATTGTGTTTGATTGTTAATCATCTCCTGCGGAGGCTTCTGCTTTAACGGGTGGCTGTCCCTCTTTTTTCTTATCGCCCCACAAACCGAGCCAGAAAATAAAGCCTACCAAAGCGAAGAAAATCACTATAATAACGGCAATCATGTTAACGGCATCCGCAAGCAGCGGGGTGTGTGCATCCGGCGACTTGTCGGGCATTACACCGAAAATATGCCACGCCTCTCGAAGCCCCGACCGTGCGTAGCCCATCAATCCCATCAATGAGGTAAAGGTAATGGCGAGTAAAATCAGCACATATTGTGACCGGTCCGTCATCTGCCCCCAACTGATTTCGCTTGAACGCATCGCTTTGCGATACATAATCAAGTCAATCACCGTTACCAAAACCATGACAGCTAACGCGACCATCACTTGTATCGGCGTTAGGACATTGACGCGGAAGTCAGTGTTAACCTTGAACCCTACGATCCCAATTGTAACAATCGCTGCGACAGCCAGTCCAAAAATCGCTGCGATGACGATATTGCCCGCTTTGCGCCAACTCACTGTCGGTGTTTTACCGGATCGACGGTAAAACAGAAAGCTGAGAAAGGTGGTCAAGATAATGAGATTGACAACCGTGTTCTTCGCTGTCATCAAGCCGAAAAGTCCAACGAGCGGGTGATTTGGCCCACCCATTGCAGCCGACTCCGTAGGCGTCACAATGAGTGTGCGCGGCGTCATCCAGACTGCGACAGATAGAACAATGATAGCGATCATGTAGGGACGAAAACGAGCGTATACCTCGCCGCCTGCGATGCGGGTCATGCCAGACCAGAGATAGTAATTCGCTCCGATGAACAGCACTCCAATCATCACCGCTTGAATAATAAACAGCCAAGAAAAGAGGCTTCCCATCATGTTGATGCCCATCGTTTGGTTGAACATATAGATTTCCCGTCCCAACCAATATCCGGCGAATGGCAATGGAATCAATCCGCACAGTGCGATAAAATTGCCCGTATATCCCATCCAGTCGTAATGCGCCCTGTCTTCCTGCGTTTTGGCAGCAAGGAACCGAAAGGCGGCATAGGCACCAACGATTGCACCACCGAAAGCTATATTCCCAATGAGACGGTGGATATTGACAGGCATCCACGTATAGTTATTGATTGCCTGCCACAGCGTACCGATGAATGCGCCCGACTCATCATGAAGCGGAATTGCCTCGTGGTCGGGTTTGGGGCCCATAATCGCTGGGCTTGTCTGGTATGTCAGCCAAGCGTTAGAGACGAACATAATCGCTGTACCGAACACGTTCAGGAGCACGCCGAGAAATAGGTGCCACATTTTCGACACCCTGCCCTGCATCCGATCCCACCCGTAAGAATAGAGATAGAGCGTAAAGGTCTCCCCAAAAAACAGGATGACGTAGAAAATCATCGAAGGACCGAAGATTCCTGACAGTTTGTTCATCACTTTCGGGTAACACCAGATGAGGATAAAAACAAGTACCCCGCCCATCAACGCGGTCGTTGAGAACGCTCCCATACACAGTTTGATGAACTCCTGCGCCATCTTGTCATACCGTTTGTCCTTCGTTTTCAGCCCGACAAACTCAATGACAACCGCAAACATCGGAACACCCAAGATGAAGGAACCGAACAACAGATGCAGCTGGGCAGCGATCCATGCGGCGTTACGGCTGCCGATCCCCGGGAAGGGGCGGTATTCTGTGTCAGTCGCATCTTGAGCGAAGACAGTCGCAACCGTCAACAGCAGATACATAGCAAGCAGAGCGAGAAGAAAATATAGCCTGTTTTTGGACTGGCTCATATTGAGATGTTTGGTGAGATACATTGGTTTTTCTCTGTCACTCCAGACTTAATATCGAGGCTCATGCCAAAAGCAAATGCCAAACACCAAGGGCTTAAAACGTGATGCGTAAAACGTAAACACAATTTGTTCATTGGTATCTGACCCACGGGTTTCATGTCAAAAAAAGTGGAAAACGTTCAGAGAAACCGAGTTTTGAAGAAAAAACTCGGTTTCTGCGTCGGCAGTGTTACTTCTTCTTGAAATCAGCACTGGTAAAGTTAATCTCAACGTCTCCGTCTGCAACTTCGACAACCTGAGCTTTGGTCTCTCCAAGCTCCTCGTGCCATGCTATAGCCCGGTATTTGCCGGCGGGAACATCTTTGATCATGTAGGCACCCGTATCGCTCGAACCTTCGTAGGCATCGGAACTGATCCATTTGCCGTCTTTGTCCTTATAGCCGGTCACAGCGTAATAGTCATTGTCCGTAACAAAGATATATCCCGTCATCCAATTGTGGATGTCGCAGGTGAATTTAATAGCTTCACGTTTTTCTAGTTTCAGAGGCAACTTTTTACCGGGACCCGGTATTTGCCAATTCGGTGCCTCGTTCTTCGTTGCATGAGAATGGACGTTATGGGCAACCGGGTCGCTGGAGGTCACATCTATTGTGGTGCCTGCGGTCACAACGAGGACATGCGGATAGTACATGCAGTTGACCTGATCCATGACTGGATTTTTGGTGGGAATTGTTGGCTTCGCGCCTCGTGCCCGCAAGTAGACAACGACGTTTTTAATTCCTTTGCCTTTAGAGACTACAAGGGCTTCAGATTTGCCATTTTTTAGCGAATCAACACAGTGCTGGTCTTTGGTCGCTTGCATCGCTGGGCGTGCTGGGGCCTCCCCATCATACATAACTGTTCCGGTGATTGTGCCGGCATACGTCAGGCTTGCGATGAGCATAAAGCTGAGTGCGGCCAGAGTTATTGCAGTTTTCATGATTTGAACCGATCCTTTCTTTATTTAAGTCCGATGTTGAAATGATTGTATGTTGATGGTATTTATGATAGCAGCATACGAAAAGGGGAATCAAGGGTTAAAAAAGAAGATGTCACGGATATCCGTGAATATTATCTGCTTATGGTTGGCGGATGTAATTAGATCGCGTAAGCGTCGGCCACACGTTTTAGCGACGAGGCAGCCCACTGCACCGTAACAACCGCTGCAATTGATAACAGGATGCTGCCTAGGCGTATCACGATACCTCGAAGTTTTCCTTTTCGTGGAGGGGTTAGTAAGCGCAGCGCGGAGGACAGATCTGCCATTAGAAAGAACAACCATGCAACGTTGATGATGGATAAGATCTGGTAGAACGAAAGGCCGATATACATCGGACCGAGTATATGGATAGGGAATTCCTCGCGGTTAGAAGCATGGTCAATCCATATATACGCAACCAAGAACAAAAAAACGTAGATGGTCACTCCGAGAACAGTGGTATACCAGATCTGACCGGTAACTCTCCTTGATGTGAATTTCATTTTAAGGCAACCTCCTTTACAACGAGGGGTTACCAAATTAGAACCGACCCCCTGCCATCAGCAAACGACTGATAACAGGGGTCGGTCATGCATATTTACCACTGAGACTTACTCAAATGCGACAAGTTCGCCATTTTCAACAGTCAGTATAATTGGGTCGTAAACCGCGTCCCCGACTTCATCAAAAGAGAAATTCCCCATAACGGTGGGGAAATCCATGGTCTTTGCGAGTGCGTCCCGAACTGCCGTTGCCTCGGTGGATTGTGCATTCGCAATCGCTTCTGCTAGAATATAAAGGGTAGCATACGACTGTGCGGCCCAGGGACCAGCTTCGATACCATATTTCGCCCGGTAATTCTCGACAAAAGCTTGATTGCCCGGGGTGTCAGCCATAGCACTCCAATTGGTAAAAGCAATCGCCCCCTCGGCGGCTTCCCCTGCGATTTGCACTTCGATTCCGGTCAGATCGGGAACAATGTACGTAACAGAGGCAGGGATACCGACCTCACGCCCTTGAATCATAATATCAGTCATCTGGGCGGATAAGGCGGAGATAAAGACAGCCTCAGGATTTGTCTCCATTATCCGAGTTAATTGTGACCTAAAATCAGTCCCATCGGTTTGGATGGTCTCTGTAATCACAATATCGACACCACTAGCAGCAAGGGCTTTACTTACCTCCTCGTTGCTACTCGTGGAATAGACATCGGCCTCATCATATATCAGTGCTGCCCGTTGATAGCCGAGTTTCGCCTGACTCACCCGGATACCCGCTGGATTTAGCACATTTGTGGGGAGCCCTGTCCGGAAAACAAATCGCTAAGCGCGCTCAGACCGGCAGCGGAAGCGAGTGGCATCTTCGCCTTCCAGCTGCAGGGAGACACCGATGATAATTTCTCCGGGAAGCCCGTCCATCTCAGGTGGTGTAGGAGCAGGGAGGAGAAGTTGTCCGATTTGGTCACAGGCTGAAAGCCCCACAATCAGGGCAACAATCGTCAGTACAGAAGCGAATTTGGTGAATCTTCCGATGTTCATTTTGAACCTCCTTAGTTTTGAAACTAAAAAGGTTAGGATGGGCAAAACGGATACGCACATTTTCGTATCTGTTCCCCATAACTATACCCGTAGCTAGTTTTGCAATGAAGTGGTTGAGGAGGTTTTACTCTGTCTGACGACACATAACGAGAAAAACGATGTGCCTAATCATGCGTCGGCGTTGGTCGAAAAGTCTCTTTGATAAACTCGAACAGTTCCCACTGTTCTTCATCGGTTAGGTAGTAAAAAAATGCCGGCATATTATCCTTGCCGGCATCAATACTGTGGATAAGTTGTTCGTCGGTACGACCCTCCCAAAATTCGGTTGTCGTCAGATCTGCAGGTTCTAGCTTTTTGAACCGTCCAATCCGTCCATTGCCTTCACCGTTCGCACCATGACAACCGGCACAATATCTAGCATAATTGTACTCGACTTCGGAGCCGTATCGTGTACTGGGGTCTACCGCCCGACAGAGCCAAATCAGCCAACTCATACTAGCGGCAAATATCCCAACGATGATGAGAAGATGTCGAATCATTTGAACGATACCACCTTTGTTATTCGCATGATTCCACTTAACTCGACAGTGCGGGGGAATCTGACCCTTGTTCTGGAGCTACACAGTTACGGCATACGGAGTCTGCCTACTACCTTAAGGAGTCTGCCTCCTGTTCTGGAGCAGTCCTCGATTCAAGCGTCTCAATTACACCAGCACCCACACTATCGCCCCAGACGTTGATGGTTGTCCGGCATCGGTCAAGGAACCAATCGATAGTCAGGATCAATCCAATACCTTCAATCGGCAATCCAACGGCTTTTAAGACAATCACCATTGTCACAAGCCCCGCCTCAGGGATACCTGCAGCCCCGATAGCGGCAATCGTCGCGGTCAGAAAGATAACAATCTGCTCCACAGGACCGAGGGTTATTCCGTAGACCTGTGCGATAAACATCGCAGCAACGGCTTCGTAGAGGGCAGTGCCGTCCATATTAATTGTTGCACCAAGTGGTAAGACGAAACTTGAAGTCCGATTGGATATGCCATTTTTCTTCTCAGTGCCTTCCATTGTCAACGGCAGTGTCGCTGAGCTTGATGCTGTGGAGAAAGCGTTTAGCAGCGCTGCTCCCATCCCCTTTACGTAGGTCAACGGATTCCGTCTACCAATTAGCAGGAGGATTAGCGGCAACACAACAACGGCGTGTATAGCGAGTCCAAATAGGACTGTGAAACTATATTTCCCAACTGCAAGCAGTTCAGGCAGAAATTTGGTGAATCCACCGGCGCGTCCAATACGACCTGCAACTAATCCGAAGATACCGATTGGCGCGAAAATCATGATCCAGTGCACAATACGCATGACACCATCGTTCAGCACCGAAATAAAATTAATGGCATTCTGTCCACGTTCACCCAAGATGGAAAATGCGCTGCCGATCAGCAACGAGAAAAAGATCAACGGGAGGATGTCAGTCCGTACCATCGCGTTGAACAGGTTTCGCGGAATCAAGCCCTCTTTTCCGGTTTCTTCGTTTCCAATCAGGACTTCCGACAAGATGTTGCCGATGTTTCGCTCTTCTTTGCCGCGAACTGCCCCGGCGATAGGTAGGTCAATTTTTACGCCTTTTCCTCCGGGTTGCAGCTCCGGTTCATCGGAAACGAGCTGCCCTCCGACCCGCCGAAAAGGCAGGCGTGTGCCATCCTCCGCCTCAATATAGACCTCCTCACCGCCTTGGGTGGGTTCCCACAACTTTACTGTAGCGGAGTTTTCAGTCATTGACTGAATCGCACCTTGCACCCCTTGATCGGATAAAATCAGGACATACCTGTCGTCAAAACGTGTGTTCTCCCAGGTGCCGTTGGTGAACGTAACAGTGCGATTGTTTTCGCCACCAACGGTGTAGGTATACTCTGGATAATCTGCGCCGCGAGAAATTCCTTTCCCCGGTTGGGTGATGTTGACCAAAATGATACCGATGAGCACGGAAATCCCAGTGGTCGCCATGTAATAGAGGACAGTGCGTCCACCTATTGGGCCGAGGTTGCGAATGTCCCCTAAGCCGGTAATGCCAACAATCATTGAAAACATGACCAGCGGGACGACAATCATTTTTAGGGCATTCAAGAATATGTCGCCGAGCAGGGTTGTCTTTGCGGCGAAGTTTGGTATCCAACCACCGACAATAAGCCCAACGATGATGGCGATAACGATGCCGATGAGGATACGTTGGCCACTATTTCCTGCTGTTGAGGCTTCGGAAGATACGGAGGGATTGGCTTGAAGCATTTGTAGCCCCCTTTTAGTACCACGATAGGAAGGATTGAATACACGTCATCGCTTATGTTAAGAAATCGTGGAAAGAAACCGAGTTTTCAAGAAAAAGCTCGGTTTCTTTGGATCGCTTCACACATTTTTTTCACATGAACCACGGAGGTCACGGCATACGGAGTATGCTGACCACATTACTCGCCCAGCGAGTTGAGGTAATCTCTCACCAGCCGGATCTGCTCTTCGGCATCATCGACTGCAAACCCATCAACAGGTTGATATGCGCCGCCGATTTTGGGCCAAGCTTGCGGCATCGCAGTCCCCGGTTGGAAGGATTGTGGATCCTTGAGCCATTCAATGACCCAGTCCGCTTTGAGACGACCCTTCGCTAATGCAAGGTCGGGGCGTCCGGTTTTATCGCTGCCCGGTGGTATAACTTCGCCTTGTTCCGGGTGGCAGGAGATACACTGGAGCGCGTCAAAGATCTGTTTGCCGACACGGAGCTCCCCTCGCGACGCCGGTTGTAATGCGATGGTCTCATACGGGAAAACCTCATCGTCAAGCGCAGAGAAGTATTTGACAAGCGCAGTCGCTTCCTCGTCTGCTAAACCGAAAGTCGGCATCCGAACTTCAAGCCCGTAGCGGATAGGAGTAGGTGATTTCAGGAACTCAAACAACCACTCCGGATAAACCTTAGCACCTTGCGCTTGCAGAGTAGGCGGGGCGAAGCGCTTGGCGTTTAGTAGGTCTAGGTCTTCATTAGCGGCAACAACATTGACAAAATCGCCGCCTTTTCCTTCAATCTCATGGCAGCCGGTACAGTTGTATTTTTTGGCGAGACGGCGTCCGGCATCAACCTGCCATGTTTTTTCGCTCGGTTGGTGGAGGTAGCTCACAGGGTATTTTACGGGTTGGAAACTCTTGAGCAGAACAGCGAGGGCACGTGCCTCTTCCTCGCCGATGGTGTGTTCACTAAAGACGGGCATCCGGGATACAATGCGACGCGTTTGATAGCGTCTTGGATTGGTCACCTTGCCGATTGTCCAACCGTGCCAACTGTGTTCGATATCCGTCGTATCTCCAAAGTCTAGTTCCTCAACGGTCTTGGCGCCAAATTCGCCGAGATCTGCACCGACCTTCGACTCATTCTCGAAGCCGGGGATGTTATGGCAACCGAAGCAACCGTAGGTGCGAACTAGCTTTTCGCCTTCCATCGGATCAACCGCTGCGTGCGGATTTTCGTTGCCGGCAATAGGAGAGATTGCCGTCTCTTGCAACGACATCAGATAGGCAACCGCATTGTTCACCTCAGTTTTGGTCAAACGGAGGCTGGGCATAGCGGTGTCGGGGTCGTAAGATTTTGGATCGCTGATCCATTGACGGAGAAATTGTGGTGTGAGTTTGCTGCCCACATTATCCAATTTTGGTGCGAAATCGCTTCCGAGTCCATCAACTGCATGACATGACAGGCAGCCAACAGATTTAACGACCTGTTCACCGGCAGCAATCGCACGGGATGCCGTCGAGTATGAGGTATCGGCCTGATCTATCGCCGGGTCTTTCATCTGTGCCAAGTATGCCGCAATTGATTTCACTTCATCAACAACCCTTTCAACAGCGGTGTCAGGATAAGGATATTTCGTGCCATCGTCTTTTTGGAGAATAATGCCGGTGTCGGTCTTGGTGACGACGCCGTAGTGCTTATTTCCATTTTTGAGATAAACCGCTTGGGTCAACTTTTCGACGGGGAAGAAATCTGGCATCTTGGTCTCTGGTAGATAGGCGGTGGGCTGCTTAATCCACCCTTCCAACCAGTCAACACCATTGACTTTACTACCGACTTTAGCAAGCGATGGACCAACTTGGTCGAGGTCCGCTAACACGGAATATCCCTCAACAGCATGACAGCCATGACACCCGATATCCTCAAAGAGTGCCATTCCCTTCGAGAGAACCGGTGAATAATCTTGGAGCTGCCCTGTCTCTGGATTCGGAGCGTCTAGCATCATCACGCCATCATGGCAGCGCCGACAATTAGACTCCATGTAGCCGTGCAATTCTTCTGAAGCCTTACCTGTGTGTTCATCCAACCCCAAGACAGGTGTCAACCAATACTCCTTCTTATGGTCTAGGGCGTGTGCGGCTATTTGAGTCAGACCTTGTCCCTGTCCGCCGTGGCAGGGGGTGCATCCAAATCTTTCACCGGGGTGTTTACCGAGCAGCACATCCCGGTGGGGGTGCGTCCGAAGCACGGGATCATATCCGGTTTCATACGCGATTTCGACGAGATCGGCAAAAACATCCGGATCGGTGAAGGTCAACTTGCCGTCTTCGCTTAACTCATAGCTACCCTCTTCGGCATCTTCCTCATCAATGAGCACCGTTTCGCTATCTGTATTAATGTAGGGATGTTTTAATTGGAGTGTCAACAGGCTTTCGCCATCCCCCTCGATTTCCTCAAACTGCTCTTTGGCGAACTTGTCATATCCAGCTTTGTCCGAAGCGAAGTGACAGGTTGCACATCGATCTGCCGTATAGTCAAAATCTTCAATGTAGTATTGCACAACCGTGCGCGTCTTTGTGAAGGGGCTTTCCGCCAACGTGCCGATGAAAGTGCGCTTAATACCGCCAACGGAATGGAGCTTCTCCTCAAGTCTGTCTACCTCAGCGTATTTGGCTTTATCCGCTTTCGCATCCTCAATTTTCGCCTGAAGTTCATCAATCTTCGCCGAAGCTGTCGAGTCTGCTGCATTATATTTTCGAACAAGGAGATATTCACTTAACGCTGCCTCAACGTGTCCATTGGTATCATAAAGCTCAGCGAGATCCTTATAAGCATCGGCAAGATTCCGCTCCGCCTCCAGTACAGCGTCCGTCAATGGTCCCTCAATCCGACTTTCAAATTCGTCTAATTTCTTTTTCCATTTTTCGGCTTTCTCTTGTTCCCCGTGGTGCAGTGCATGCTGATATTTATAATTGATTGCATCCGATTCACTCTGATCAAATTTGCGTTCCTGCAGGGCTTCGTCCAGTTTTATCTGCAACTTCGCAATCGCACCTTTTAGGCTGCTCTCCTGTTTAGGGTCAATTTCTTGAGGTGCTTCAATCTCAGGCAGATCCTGTTTTGCCTTTTCCAAATCGATCTTGGTTTTTTGATATTCGTATTCGTAAAATTGCCGCTGAATTTCCTTCCATGGTCGTCTAGTGATAGTCTCGTTATAGAAACCCCACAGCGTAACGAATCCCAACAAACCGGAAAGGATAAAAAACAGTGCTGCGTAAGATTTTTCCTCAACCTGAATTTCTTTATTGCTCCTCACGATTCCTATTGACTCCTTACTATTTGAATGGACGAATTACACATTGTCCAATACGCCCTAGATATTGAACCACGGAGAAACCCAAATATACTTGATATTCAATGTCCACCGAAGAATCATCTTGATAGGCAAAGACATCATCGTTAAAAACAGGAATGAAACCACGATGTATCGCACTAATCCCAACTCTTGAAGGAACTTACTCGTTCCTCTTTTTAGATAATAATAGATGGGACCCAGAGCAAAATAGCCGACGACAACACACATCCCGAAGATACCGGCGGGCTGTTCGTTCCGGATGCCAAATAGGTAAGAGAGGTTGACGTTGGTTAACGGCACAATTTTGTGCGGATCCCACTCTTTCCATGGGGCGAAAAAGTTCCAACCGGGTCCCCTCAGGAAGGTGCCGACGACCATCAACACGATCCATAACACGAAAAAGCCGAAACAGAAGATAATAAGTGCAAACGGACGCTCTTTTAGGGTATAGTAGCCTTTTCCTTTGGGATTGATATCTATAAAGGGAATGGCGACTAAACCGGCGATAATCAATCCTGGCAAGACAACACCTGCAATCCACGGATCAAAGTAAACTAGCATTTCCTGTAGCGCGAGGAAATACCATGGGGCCTTAGATGGATTCGGGGTTTTTGTTGGATCGCTGGGCTCTTCGAGGGGGGCATCAATGGTAATAGACCATATCCCCAGCACGAGCATTACAATAATCGCACAGAGAAACTCGTTGCGGCAAAGGTAGGGCCAGCAGTAGACTTTATCGTTAAGTGCTGCTTCTGCGGGTGTGCCGGCTCGGTCATTTCTGCGCCCTTGGCTGAATGCAAGCCAAGTGAAGAAAGGTAACAACAACACAATTGCAACAATTGGAACGTTATCCGGCTTCGTAACCAATAAAAGAAAATGCTCCATATATCACCTCACTGAAAATAAGTATTGAAATGAATTCAGTTCTACAGGGGTCCAGAAATACCGCCATCCTTACGGACACGCCAGAAATGTAGAGCCATCAACACGCTTGCCAAAAGCGGCACGGCGACACAATGAAGGATGTAAAATCGTAATAGCGTTGAAGGTCCAACAATTGTTCCCCCAAGGAGGGCGAAGCGGACATCATTCGATTGAGTAACAATATCCTGCGGGGCGAAGGGACCTTCATGTCCTAAGACGGGTGTTGCTCGCGCCATGTTCGTTCCGACGGTGACCGCCCAAAATGCGAGCTGATCCCACGGCAGCAGATAGCCGGTAAAGCTGAGGAAAAAGGTGACAAGCAGTAGGATGACACCGACCCCCCAGTTAAATTCGCGAGGTTTTTTATAGGACCCGGTCAGGAAAACGCGGAACATGTGGAGCATCACTGCGATGACCATGCCGTGGGCTGCCCAACGGTGCATATTACGCAGGAGCATCCCGAATGGGATGTCAAATTCAAGATACTGGATATCACGGAATGCGTATTCTGCGGTGGGACGATAGTAGAACATCAATAACACACCAGTAACGGCGGTGACAAGAAACATCAGAAAGGTAATCCCGCCCATGCACCATGTAAATCGGAAGTTAATCGCGTGGCGGGTAACGCGGGGAGGATGCAGATGAAGCCAGACATTTTGGAGGACTTGGAGGGTATATCGTCTTCCTGTTTTTTCGTAGCCGTGGCGAAACATCGACTGCCAGATCTGGTTATTTGTGATTTTCTCTTTTAATCCATTACGTCTTTCATTCATAATAACAACTCAGCCTGTTTCGCGTTAGCATCACCAAGGCTGTATAGCTCCTTTCTTGCTCAATTTGGTTTTCTTGTTAAGACCGCACCAAAAGGGTATAATTTAGTAGAATTAGAATTTACGCAGTCGAACCTTCAAAGCCTCGTCGCGGAGATCAAGACAGAGTATATCTACTATAAATCGGTTACGGCATACAGAGTATGCCTACTACTTTATTAAACCCTTAAAGAAGACCCTGGTTTTCCCCAATCGCCCCGCTCTTCCAGAAACTTTACGGACTTATCAATCAGCAGTTGTCCATCCTCCGCCAGCGTAATTTGCACGCGCTCAAGGGGACGCGGTGCAGGGCCTTCAAAGTGCATCCCTTCACGGTCAAATCCGCTGCCGTGACAAGGGCACTTAAATTTATTCTCAGATGCAAACCATCGAGGGGTGCAACCGAGGTGGGTGCAAATAGCTAACAATGCGTAAAACTCGCCATCTTCTTTTCGAACAATCCAGACGCGATACGGATTTTTCTTGAACTTCTCGCTAACCGTTCCGGGAGGATATTCGCCGGGAAATCCAGCCTTAAAGACCGAGGATGGTTCAAAAAGGACTCGCGGGTATAAGAATCGGATCAATCCGGGACCAAAGGCAAGGCCGGTAGCAGCGAGGAAATTTCCCCAGCCCAGAAACTTAAAAAATGAACGTCGTGATAGCACCAACTTCACCTCAAATTTCAAAGTTTGTGGAATATAGTAAAACGGTGTGTAATGAAAGCAAAGGACACGACCCGAGTATTTTGATTGCAGTTCGTCGAATCGGCAGTCATTATAGCATGACACAAAAGAGAGATCAAGGCATAAAATAAAGGGATTCACGGATATCCGTGACCTCTCTTAGCAAGGTGTATGAGGGCGGGAAGGCAGTGCTAGAATGAAGCGTAAAACATGAAACGTAATGCGTAAACGGTCAAAGGTTCATTCGTTCATTGATCCGTGGTTGAATTGAACGGGGAAAAAATCAAAAATATCGCGCATTACAATTGGATCGGGTGGTGTAGGACTAGTTAAAAGGTCAAAAATCGAGTGAAACCCAACGTTTGAGCGTCGGTTGGATTGGGGTGTTGGGTTTCACTATCTCTATACGAAAAGATGCGATGTTGGAAAACGGAAACTCCATTGTGCTTGATAGGGATTTGGGGTTAACCGTTCAACCCAACCTACACCCTACGCATCAAGTTTCGCGCATTCTCAAGCATTGACCTTGACGTGTGTGCCTTCCATTTGTTCCACAACGTGCTGAATCATATCCTCAACCGTCTTGAACGGATGGTCTGGGTATTGTTCCAAACTAAAGTTCATGTCATTTGCGCCAAAGAGGAACATGTCAATACCCGGTTTGCCGAGGTGTCGTGCATTGGTTACGGCATTGACCGACTCTAGTTGGATAGCAAGGATGCCGTTGTTGTTCCACCATTCGGCGTACTCCAGTCGTTCCATATCCGGTTTGAAGCCGTACCCCGAACTGGGACCCCAACTCCTTTTGCCGATTGGTGGATAGTAGAAGGCGTTTATCGCCTCATCGACGGTTTCCTCGTCCTCAACCTGTGGCACCACAATGGAAAATGGTCCGAGGTCTAGGTAGTTGCCGATTAAGTACGCCTGCCGCGTGTTTTTGATGCGAAATTGGGTAGGCACGCTCAACTCGGCTGCCATGGCGCAAAATGAAACCAATCTGTCTTCATTGAACGCTGCGTGCTGGCTGTCGATAGAGACTATATCGTAGGAATCTTGACTGAGAAGGGCTTCGAGTTCGCTCCTCGATGCATCTATAGAGGATCCTGCGACTTTAAGGCTCTCGCCCCGGTGTAGACGTTGTTTCAACGATTCTGACATGTTTTGTTACCTCCTTGATGTTGTTGGCAAATTATCTGCCTTGTTATCACAATGAAAACTCTACTATACACATAGCACTCCTCTGGAGCGCGAAGATTAGGTATACCGCTACCCTATAGACATGTCGCCCCTCTGGGGCGAAAAACGAAAGTAAGCAAAGATTAATATCTCTGGTTTTTCCTCCATTTCTACTTTAACACATGTCGCACCGCCCGATAAGGAGGTCGGGCAAGATGCCCGACCTACGGGGATTGGTTGCAACCTGTAGGTCAAGATTCATATCTCGACACAGCACGTCGATTTTGGAAAATCGACCTACAGAACCGAGCAACATGGGTTATGCCAATCCTTTATTGAGATGTCTGTTCCCCAGTTGGTGCGGCTGATTCTTCGTTCTTGCCCTTTATCTGCACTGTGTTCATCACATCTCCTTTGCGGAGTTGATCGACTACATCAATGCCTGCAATGACTTTCCCAAAAGTGGTATACTGACCGTTAAGGCTAAAATAGCGAGAGGGCTTTGCGTCCAAGCAGATGTAGAATTGACTTCCTGCGGAGTCCGGCTTGTTCGCTCGTGCCATAGCCACCACCCCTTTTCTGTGTCGAGGCATCTTCGCACGGAGTTTCGAATTTTGAAACTCGCCCGGAATTGTCCATCCTGGACCACCACTACCACTACCCTCCGGATCTCCGCCCTGAATCACAAAGCTCTCCACATACCGGTGAAAGGTGAGACCGTCGTAAAAGTCCATTTCAATTAGCTTGATAAAGTTGGCGACAGTTTTCGGGGCAACATCTGGGTAAAGTTCGATTTCGATGGTCCCTTTGTCCGTTTCAAGAACAACAACAGGATGGATAATCCGCAATCGAGCAAGGATTGCCCGATGATCCGATAGCTCGCTGACATCAATAATTTCACACCGCTTTGTCTTCTCAACATTGCGAAACTCATTTCGCAGGCTCGGACTGATGAGGATGTAATCGATCAGATTTTTCTGACCTTCGTGGATGTACGTATACCGATTATTAGCTTCAACTGCATTGGCAGTCTGCAAGAAATCACCCCAAATGTCATCGAACCCACGGAGCCGGTTAATTACCGGCGTTGCCGGTGTGTCGTTCATGTCTCCCATGACAATGACATTCTTATCTTCCATCATCGCTTTGACGGCCTGCCGCCGCAGGACGGTGGCTTGTGCAAGCCGCTTGGCGTCCCTTGGGTTACGTCGAGAAATGAGGTGAGTGATTAGGACATAGAACGATTGGTTGTCAATCTTTAATTCGACACCCAGAATCTTTGAAGGGTTCACATCGTACTCTTGGTCATTCACAAAGTAGATCTCACGCTCCTCCGGAAAGTTTGTCGCACTCCCCCGCACAATCCGAAATTTCGTGAGAATGGCGACATCTTGACCGGTATAGGTATCCCTGCCTTCATCGAAAGCGATTTCCCAATCGTCGGGACTTGCGAGGTAATATTTGACTTTTTCGAGGACAGCTCGGTTTTCAACTTCAATGAGCCCGACGATATTTGCCTTGTGGGTGTCAATAAGTTCAGCGATGGTTTTGGCTTTTGCCTCATATTGCTCTGCGGTTGGCACAGGCACCGATTTGCCGACAACTTCTCCATGCGGTTTCTTATTATCGAAAAAGAACTCAGTGTTCAGCAGGAAGATATCAATTTCAATATCCCCAATCGCTGGACCGAGCGCGCACAACATCAAACAAGTCACTGCAAACATTGCAGAAACGGGTTTATAACGCATCTCATTTCCTTCCATCAAAATACGCATTAGGTTCAGTGTGTCATTCCTCAACTTTTTCCCAATCGAGATTGTTCTCATTCCACTCAAATACGTCAAGGGTACCAAATTTCAGGTTAATCGTTAAACTCCTAGGGGTCGGTGAACTGTCAAAGCGATTGAAGTCGCGGATGACCACATAGGTATGCTGTCCTCCCGAAATCTCTGCGCAGGCAGCGATAAAATCGTCAAGATTCCTAATCGCCCGTCCGTTAATCTCCAGAATGACCACTTTTGAGTTGCCGCTGCGTTCGCGGATGCCAACCCGGGAAAAGCTACTTCCCGCATCAGCATGTGGGAGGTAGACCCCATCAGCCTCAAAGTAAAGCAGATGCCTAAGCTGAGGTGTTATGTCGTGGAAGACAGATCCGGCGAATCGGACGAATCGGCGAACTTTCTTCAACTCCATATCTTCTACCATGACTTCAACTGTCACAGCCTTTCCGTTGCGATAGATATCCAAGATCACACTTTCCCCGGCGTTTTCGTTGAGGATTGCATCAAAAGTATACAGGTCATCACGAATTAGTTTTCCATTTATCCTATAGATGATATCGGAAGCAAGAAGGCCTGCCTCACCTGTCGTTTTGGGAATAATCGATTCAATCTGTATCACTTTCGGCGTTCCCGCCTCAGAGGGGCCTATCTCTGCACGGGAAGCTTCAGGTAATCCAAAATGCTTAATTGCCTCCCCAATCGAGATCAACTCTAAATCCACCCCAATCTCTCCACGTTGGATTGTCCCTCCGCTTTGAATCTGTTTGAGGGTATCAATCACATAATTGACTGGTAATTCAAAGCTAGAGGTATCGGTTCCACGCGCATGGATGGCGATGACCTCGCCTTTCGTGTTCCACACCGGACTGCCGCTTGATCCACCTGTGCGATCAAACGTTGTATGGATGTAGCTGGAATGCCGATCGCCTTTGTTCACATTGAGATTGGCAACCCTGCCGCGCTTGATGGAATACTCCTCTTTCTCATTATTGCCGATTAGAAGCAGCTCGTCCCCGAGCGCAAGATCCCGCCATGAACCGAGTTGCACAGCTTGGAGTTCAAACAACACTTCCTTCGGATCAATCTGATAAAAGCCGAAGTCGTGCGTGGGATCGTAGTAAAGCACCTGTGCTTCTGTAAAGCTACCATCGTAGAAATTGATCTTGACATAAGACGGACTGCTGCCCGTTACATGCCGATTGGTCACGATAATCCCTTGCTCAGCATCAACGATGAAACCGGTGGCGAAACTAGTCCCTTTCGACTCCGTTTCAAACACAACCTCTGAAGAGGTCTCCACATTCACAACCATCGGTTTGAAAGCAGCAATCTGGTCTGTCCAATCGTGTTCTGCGACGCTTTCTGAGACAATGCCCCCGGTTCCCAAAACAACTGCCAGAAACCAGACGACAATCTTTCGTCTAATTTTGGGTTGTTCCAATCTCAAATACATTATTATTCCTCCATATATTAGATATTTGTCGTCCTGTTGGGAATTTGGGGTATTGGTGTTGGACATACTTTGCTTACACATTGCGCTCCTCTGGAGCGCGTGGATTGGTCCCATTACCCTTCTATAGACATATCGCTCCTCTGGAGCGAAAGGAATGAGGGCAACCACAAGGTTTGCCTCTACACACACTTTAGTGCAATATCAATTATCCAAGTTTCTCCCGGACAACATGCGCGCCTTCATTAATTGCATCAAAGAAATTTCGGACTTCGACGCAGTCTCCTACTTCGTAAACCTCGCATCGCAAGTCAGCAGCTTCAATATCCCGCTTGAGTCCGCTTCGTGGCGTATAGCCACGACTGATTATCAGGGTCTCAACGGGATGGAATTCCTCTGTCCCATCGTCCGAGGTCAGCACAGCCCCCGTTTTGTCAACTCGCTTCAACTCACGGCTTGCCAGTATCCTCGCCCCTGACTCCCGAACACCTTTTCTAAGCACAGCCAAGTTTGTGCCGTGTTCTTTCAATTTGATGACATCATCTTCACTACGGCGTGAAACCAGAACAACATCGCGTCCCTGCTGTGCGGCAAACCACGCGACCTCATATCCGACAAGCCCTGCACCAAGCACCATGACCCGCTCACCGACCTCCAGTTCGTCCCAGCGGACTATCGCGTCAATTGCGGTAATTACGTTGTCTCTGTCAATGCCGGGGATATCTGGAATAATTGCCTCGCCGCCTGTTGCAAGGATCACGACATCCGGGTCGTCGGCTCTTAGTGTATCTAACGTCACGGTCGTGCCCGTCCGAACCTCTAAGCCCACCTTCTGAACTTCTGTAATATAATACTGGAGCAGGCGTTTAATATCCCATTTGAAGTCGGGTATCGATGCCGAAATCATCTCTCCACCAATGACATCCCGTTTTTCGTATACGATAACATCATTCCCCATCTCCTTGGCACGCAAACCCGCCTCTAGACCGCCGGGACCCGCTCCGACGACAACCACCTTTTTGGGCAAATCCGTTTTGTTGAACGCGATCAGTTGTTCTCTGCCGACGATGGGATTTGTCGTACACTGCACACCGCCACGATCCATGACCACAAAGGTGTGACAAAAATTACACCGAATACATGGAACAATATTCTCACCTTCATGAGCTTTCTTTGCCCAGTGCGCATCGGCAATCAGCGTGCGACCAAGGGCAACCATATCAGCGCGTCCCTGCGAAATAATCTCTTCTGCATGTACGGGGTCGGTGATTCCGCCCGTGGCGATAACAGGGATTTTAGCGCCATTCTGCTTAACCTCCTCTGCCAGATCAACCAGCGTATTGGGCTTGATATATAGCGGTGGCACAGATGGATGGGTACATTCCACGAATCCTTTGACCTGCATAATCGTCGCAGAAGTAGTCGCTACATGCAGGTAGGCGACACCGAGATTTTCCATATATTCCGCAATCTGCAGATGAAGGTCATCTTTCACATCTTCGTCGTATCGGTCATTCACGCCGCCATGGAGATGTTCATGCGCACTGAACTTAAAACCGACTGGAAAATCCTCACCGCAAACCTGCTTAATCCCTGTGACAATTTCGGTGCCGAACCGCATACGCCGTTCAAAGTCACCGCCGTAGTCATCATCCCGTTGATTTGTGTGGGGCGACATAAATTGTCCACCGAGATATGAATGTGCACAGTGATACTCCACCCCGTCGAAACCGGCTCGTTTCGCCCGCGTTGCTCCCAAGATGAATGCTTCTATTACTCTTTTAATATCATCCACCGTCATTTCGCGCGGCACCTCGGTGTAGAGTTCGCTTTCGATCGCGGAGGGGGCAAACGGCTCAATATAAGATTTTCCACCTAGTACAGCAATCTGCATGAATATCTTGGATCCGGCGTCCTTAACGGCTTCTGCCATGCGCGTAAGCCCTGGCACGAATTTATCATCCCAAACCGCTGTGGTAATCACACGTTGTTCGGGCCAAACGGAAGTGAATTCAGTGATAATCAGGCTCGTTTCGCCCTTTGCTCGCTCAACCAGAAAATCTATATAACGGTCAGTGACGTGCCCTTCTGGATCATGCAGCCCGACATCAAGCGGTGCCAAAACAACGCGATTTTTTAACTCTAGTGAATCAACCTTTATTGGAGAAAAAAGGCGGGGAAACTGCATACCGTATCTCCTGTTGTATAGATGAGCGACTCAAGTAATTACCAATCCTGAACCGAACCGTCCTCCCGTCGCAAATGTGGGGGCTCACCCGGTGTGGGCGGATAGGCAGCTGCGGCTTCTTCGTTCAGGTCAATTCCCAAGCCCGGTGATTCAGGGGCGAGGAGATAGCCATCCTCTGTCCGCAGGTCGTGTTGAATAACTTCGTCCATCCAACCTGACGATGGGGCATACTCTTGCACCGCACAGTTAGGAATCGACATATTCAGATGCAACATCGCTGCGGAACTAACAGGACTTGAGGTGTAATGACACGCTAGTTCTTGATAATGGACTTCCGCCATCGTCGCGATCTTCTTTCCTTCCGTTATTCCGCCGCTGTGACAGATGTCCACCCGAATGTAATCGATTAATTCCTGTTCAATCAGTTCTCGAAACATCCATTTCGTCGGCAGTTGCTCACCGGTGCCAATGGGGACATTTGTATGCTCGCGTAGCGTCGCAAACGAGATCGGATTCTCGGAGCGGATGGGATCTTCGACAAAGAATGGGTGATATTCCTCAATTGCGTTGCACAACTCGATGGCGCGGGTTGGCGTCAAGCGAGTATGCACCTCAAAGATAATCTCAGCTTCGTCCCCGATTGCTTTCCGGAGCGCACTAAAATGCTCAACCCCACGCATAACTGCGAGTTTTTGATTGAAGCCACCCTCAATGGTGTCAATAGGCGAGATTCGTAAGACTTTCCACCCTTCTTCCAACTGTCGCTGTGCTGTTTCAATGAGTTGTTCCGGTGTGCCTCCGCCGGTATGTCGATAGACTAGCACCTTATCCCGCGTGGCACCACCAAGCAATCGGTAGGTCGGCACACCGAGTGCCTTTCCTGCTAGATCCCACAGCGCAATGTCAACCCCGGCGAGCGCAGATTGTAGCACGGGACCACCGCGCCAGAACGTCCCCCGGAAGATGTCCTGCCATATATGCTCTATTCGGGTAGCGTCCTGTCCAATCAGGAGTGGTTTAATATGATTTTCCAACGCCCCGACAACAGCCAACGATCTGCCGCTTAACGAGCCTTCTCCAATACCATATAGTCCTTCGTCAGTCACGATCTTGACATATATGAACTGCCCCACCGGAAATACTTTGAGATCTGCGATTTTCACAGTTTCCTCCCCTGATTAACTTGCTAGGATGTGTTCCCAAATGCGGAAAGATAGTTCCCGATGCCAATGATAGCACGATCCTATATGTCAGTCAAGATGAAAATCAAGCGGTGTAGGTTGCAGTGAACGACGCCGAAAGCTCGCTAGTTCATTAATGAACCAATGCACCTTAGTCACGGAGTAGGTCGAGATTCATATTTCGACATTTTCCTATGCCATGATCATCCCGATGTATCGGGATGACTACGAAAGGCGGTCTATTTTGGAAAATCGACCTACAGGATTCAAAATCATCTCAAGTTGCTTGGAATCCGCGGTAGATTTAAGTCAATAATGATCTATTGTGAATGGATTTTATTTCACATCGAAATGCCGAGCAGTCCGCGCGTAAATTGGAAATCTGTGTTTCCTTTCCCATAAAGTTTGGGTGTGTAGCGGCGCGAGGCGACCTCTAGGATAGTTTCCAACATTTGTGCCGAAAAGCCCTCCGGCGTCCAATTCTCATCAGCGGGTAGGAGGTCCAAATCCGCTTCATAGATTGACCCTGTGGTCTCGTCCGTCGTGGCTTGGATCAACGGAATCATTCGGTGTGCTTGAAGGGGATGCCCAACGACATGCGCGAACATCAAATCAACCCCTGTCGCACCCAATCCTGTTAACGTTTCCACAACATGATCGGTGGGGGTCTCCATGACATGAAATCCGGGTTCAGTGATAGGTTGACCGTAAGACAGGGTGTTTCTCACTTGAGAACGATTGCCAAGCGCGCTCCCAACATAGGCATGTGAAGTCAAGAAGGGCACATTTGCTGGAACGACGACCGTTCCACCTGCACCGGCGATGGTTTGGGTGAGATGCGCTAGACTCTGTGCAACCGTTTCTGTCACTTTACCGCTCGATGTCAATCCGATCCGAAGGTGTTCCAGACCGACCTCGGCGTAATCGGGTCGGGGCATTGATTCCAAGGATCGACTGAACCAATCCTCGACTTTTTGAATCACTGCATCAATGCCGCCATCCAACTGCACACTCGCCCAACCGTATCGTTCAAGTGGGATATCCTGTTCGGTGAGGGCGTGGCGGATGTAGTCGTTGTGGGTTTTTTCACAGCCATGTTCCAAGGGTAACCCGAGGGCAACCACTGGGTGAATCAGATGCCCGATGAGTGTGCGTCTGTAGATATCTTCCGAGTTTCCGCCCGATACGCCACACCCCTCTGTATGCGCCAACGCAACATAGCGCGAAATGCCGTGTTCGCGCCCGAGCCCTTTTTGGTTGAGCCGGTCAGCAATCATCTGGGCAATCTGACCGGAGCAGAGACTTGTCGGCAAGACCAACCCGATCTGATCGCTGCGGTAACCGCTTTCGGTCTGTATAGCACTAAAAGTGTGTTCTGATTGTAGGATATTGAGTTGAATTGGGATCGGTTCACCGGTTGGAGCGTCGGCTGGAAGCACTGCTTCTGGATTGACAGGTCCTGTCTGCTTCCAATTCCGCCATATCGACACCTGCGAATGCCCTGCCTTCTCCCCGACAGACCGCTCCCCAGCAGCAACATTGACGGTGAGATCGAGCATCTGTTGCCCTAATTCCTGCATCGGTACGCCATCTTGGTAAGCACCGGCGTTGACATCCATGTCGTTTTTCAACATTTCGTATCGCGGGGTAGTGGTAACAATTTTGATTGTCGGAACAAACGGAAAGTTCGTAATCGATCCGTTGCCGGTGACAAAGAAGATCATATTTGAACCGGAGGCTACCTGCCCTGCGATACTTTCAAGGTCATTTCCGGGGCTGTCCATGAAGTAGTAGCCCGGCGCACGCATCCGTTCACTATAGTCGATGACGTAATCGAGACAGACTTCCGGATCGCGTTTCATCGCAGCACCGATTGATTTGATTACAATATTGTATAACCCTCGAAAATTGTTTCCCCCGGAGGGATTCGCCTCGGCGGTATGGCCGTGCCAACGCGCCCGCTCCTTAAATCGTTCGATTGTGTCTAAAAACGTGCGAGCAGTCTCAAAATCTCTGGCGTTCTGTAGCACATACGGTTCAGCGCCGATCAATTCGTCGGTTTCTGCGAGATTGGCGGCACCACCGTAACGGATAACTTCCTTTGCAACGTGGGCTGCCAGTGGGTTGCCCGATACGCCGGAGAACGCGTCTGAGCCACCGCATTGAAGTGCAATTTTCACATTGGAGAGAGATTCCTCGGTACGCTGCATTGCGTTTACCGGCCCTAACCACTCTTTGATGATTGCTTCGCCTGCCTCCAAACTGGTATCAAAGCCGCCGTGTATGCTCAGAAAACGGTGTGGCACAGCCTCCAACGGATAGTTGTTTTCATCCATATAGCGCTGCAGCATCTGATTCGTCACTACTTCTGAACCGTAATCAACAGCTAGGATCGCTCCGATGTTGGGATGAACCGTAAAACCTGCAAGTGTCCGAAGCAACATCTCCAGGTTATTGGGTGTTGCGCTCTCCCCGCCCTCGGTGTGCGTTACGGCGACGACTCCGTCAATGTTTTCGTAATTTTCACTAACCTCTTGGAATCGGGCTGCAAGCGCCTTCGCATAGCCGGAAGTCTGGGAGGTGGTTCCCATGATAACAATATAATTTCGTGTTCCGACGCCACGCCCTCCGTCTCGCCGATAGCCGAGGAAAGATCTATCGTGATCATATCGAGGAACTTGTGCTCCCGGCTGGAATGTGTTTTCATCAAGGATGTAGGGGGCAATTTGATCTTTGAAGTTTGGCTGGGAGGGTAGCGCGAAGTCGATATCGCGTATCCCAAGTGCGTCAAGGATCTTCTGGTTACAAGCATAGTCGCCAGGAGACAGGTCAGTAATTGCCACCCCGAAAGGCAACCCCCACGACAACAGTGGTTCCCCCTCGGGAATCGCCTGAATTGCGAACCGGTGCCCCTCTAAAATTGTATGGGATACAGTAAAACGATGAACGTCGTAGTTAATTTCTGCGCCCGCATCTACTCTTCGCGTGGTGATTGCTACGTTATCGCTCGGCGCTGGTAGTCTGCCAACCTCTTGAAAATCGTATTGATTTGCCATAAAACCCTCCTTTGTCACATAATCTCAAACATCTGTATATATAATAACACATCACCCGTTTATACTGACATAAACTTTACAAATTCTCCTTCTATTTTTATATTGACTGAACCCGCTCATGTATGTTAAGATGGGATTTTGTAGAATCATCAATCATTTCAAACACTCAGCACATATTGCCCTATGATTTCATACATTATTGGAGCAGCCTATTTCGTCCTTATCTTTGAAGTGCTGCTAATCATCAACTCATTCCGATATGCACGTCGGGAGAGAAATGCCAAACGGCCAGATTATACCCCAAAAGCGGCTATCATCGCACCGCACTATGGCTGGGACGATCAGACAGCAGAGAATGTAAAGCGGCTGCTCAATCAGGATTATGCAGGCTCATATGAAGTGTTTTTTGTCACGCACGCAAAGGGGGAATCCGGTTACGATGAGTCGTATCCGTACCTGCTTGAGATCGCCGAAGGACAACCCAATGTGCATACACTGCTTGCACCGAACATTGTGGATAACTCCCTCCCGCGTTCACAGAAGGTTCAGAACCTGATAACAGCAATTGAAACCTTTTCAGATGATGTTGAGATCATCGCTTTTGTCGATGCGGATGCGACAATCGAGCGAGATTGGCTAAAGCTGCTCGTCCAACCGCTTCAGGACAACACAGTCGGCGCGACAGTGGGAGCAAGATTTTATTTTCCACATACCTTCAATACGGCATCGCTTGTCGAGGCAGTTTGGATCAATTTTCAGATAGCGTTGCAGGGCGATCATCCATTCGCTATGGTTTGGGGAGGGTCCAACGCAATCCGTCGTGAATCCTTTGAAAAAAGCAAGGTACTACAACGTTGGGACAACGCAACTATTGAAGACCACAATTTGACACATGCGGTGAGATCTCTTAAACGCAAAGTTCATTTTGTGCCGGACTGCATCGCAGTTACCCATACTGAAAAACGGACATGGAAACAGGTCATAGAGTTTACCAATCGACAAATAGTGATGACCTTTCGGATGGGACTAAAGGCGCAGTGGTGGGGCACCTTGTTGGTACTTTTGCCGAAGGCTTTGCTTGTGCTTGGCTCAATTCCGCTTACATTCTATGCCGATAGAAGATTTCTCCTCGTATTGCTTGTTCCATTTATAGAGATCCAAAGCTTTCGCATGTTTTCTCGAAATTTGCCCCGCTGGCTGAAAGATATACCTAAGATACGTGAAACCCTCCGCGCTGCCTCGCTAGTCGTACCGATAGCGATGTTTCTCGCAGGGCTGAATGCGGTGTACGCGCTATTTCAGAGTAAGATTGTATGGGGCGGTGTTCGATACGAAATTCTTTCAGCGACAGAGTCTCGTGTTTTAGGGCGGGCCACAGAAGAAGGGTAAAACCAAGGCGTAGAGCGGAGGAAGGTCGGTTTAAGTATTTAAGAGTTCATAAGTTTATTTAGACTTGGTGTCCTGTAACAGAGAGGAAGGCTATGGCAATTCGAAGTCGTGTTTCACCCCGTTTTTTTGTGAATGAACTTGCAACTGCGATGTCTGATGATTGGGCAACTTCCTACGCACTCATGAAATATCAGATCGCGAAGGAAAGTTTTAATTGGAGGCATCCGTTTGGTGCCACGCATGGCAAGGGCGACGATGTCCAACTAGTGAGCCTACGAATCACGGATATGTGCAACCTACGCTGTCACTCCTGTGGACAGTGGGGAGATAACGGATATCTGCTCGGCGAATCTCTCAAATCGTTGAAGCAACGGGAGGTTCCCGTTGAATACTACAAACGGCTTGTCGATCAGGTTGTTGATGCCGGCTGGTCTCCTGTCTGGTATATCTGGGGCGGTGAGCCGATGCTCTACCCCGGTTTGATTGAATTGCTGCATTACATCAAAGAACGGGATATGGCAATCTCGCTTGTGACAAATGGGACCCATCTCGCCAGACGCGCCGACGACATTCTGGAAACATGCAAAATTCTATATTTGAGCGTTGACGGACCAAATGAGGAAATTCACAACAATCAGCGTCCTGGGGTTTCGGAGAATTACGACAATTTTAAGGACGTAAAGGCAGCCCTTGAAACATTAAGCGAAGAAAAGAAGCGTCGGAATGTTGCATTTCCGTATATCGTCCCGCTCAGTTGCGTTACGATGTACAATATCGACTATGTCGTTGATCTCTACAAATTCACGAACCAGTATGCAGATGCACAGATCTTGTACCTGACGTGGTGGATCGACTCACATTCCGCACAGGCACACACCGAAGATTTTGAGGATCGTTTTGGGTTCAAGCCCCAAACCCACTACGGTTGGATTGGGACGTGGAAAGATTTTGATCACGGTGTTATCCTCGATAAGTTTGAGCAGATGGAAAAACTCTCCAAAGAGACGCGGCGGTGCCCACCGATGATGATGCCAAAACTCAACACACGAGATGAGATCCAGCGATACTACACCGACCACACGGAAGTGTTCGGCTACAATCAGTGTGTCAGCATTTACATGACAATGGAAATTGACAGTAACGGCGACGTTAGCCTCTGCCGTGATTACCATGACTACATCATTGGCAATATTAAAACGGATGCTGTCGAGGATATGTGGAATAACACCGCCGCTCGTAAATTTCGCAATTCTATCAGCACCGACGGTCCTATGCCTGTGTGTCGTCGATGCTGTGGATTGATGGGATTTTGAAACTTAACTAATGTCTCGATGTACTACGATTCAAAGAATTGGGCAACCACAAGGGTTGCCCCTACGATTAATGAGATTCTGAACCTACCCTGTCGGGAGCAACGGGTAAGATTTGTAGTCAAGTGATTTATCGTCCATCCGGACACGCAATGAATCGCGCTCCTACAAACTGAACTGCCCAACTCCTAAGCTCATTATGACGCAGGAATAAGCCCCTTGCTTGTGAGGAGGGCAATGACGCGTTCCGTGCATTCCTCAAGGTTCTGGTTGTCTGTATTCACCGTCAGTTCCGGTTGGCTCGGTGCTTCGTAAGGTGCACTGATTCCCGTGAACTCTTTGATCTCGCCTGCCCGCGCCTTCTCATATAACCCCTTAGTATCTCGTGCTTCGCACACTTCCAACGGGCAATCAACGAATACCTCCACAAATCGGCCTTCGCCAAGTAGGTCACGCGCATTGTCTCGATCTGTGCGGTAGGGCGAAATAAAGGCTGTCATCGCAATAACGCCGGCATCGGCAAACAACTTCGCAACCTCCCCAATACGGCGGATGTTCTCCTCCCGATCTTCCGGCGAGAAGCCCAGGTTCTTGTTTAGACCGTGTCGGATGTTATCGCCATCGAGAACATAGGTGAGATGCCCGCGCTGGTATAATTGACTTTCCACTTCCAAGGCGAGTGTGGATTTGCCGGAGCCTGACAACCCTGTGAACCAGATGACACATCCCTTCTGATTGAGCAGCTGCTCCCTATCTTTCTGGACAACGTTCGCTTCGTGCCACGTAATATTCGTTGCCTTCTGTTCTGCCATACTATTCTCCTATTTTTTTGATTTTGAAGGTGAGGGATCACTAGACAGTGGTAGCCAAAGCGATATTGTTGTTCCCCGTCCAACAATGCTTCTGCCCTGTATATCCCCACCATGTTGTTCAAGAACGCGTTTCGCGTTTGCCAGCCCAAGCCCGGTTCCTTGTGATTTTGTCGTGAAGAAAGGCTCAAAAAGTTGATTTAAATCTTCCGGTGGGATCCCAATTCCTGTGTCTACGACATCAATACGGACCTTGTCTGAATCCTGTAGTGTCACGATTTTCAAAGCACCGCCTTCTGGCATGGCGTCCATAGCATTTAATACGATATTCATAAACGCCTGTTTCAACTTATCCCGATCCAACGAAACCGGTGGAAGGTTGGGCGCAAATTTCTTGATTAGCGAGATTTGATGATGATTTAGGTTAGCCTCCATCAGATCCAAGACCCCCTGTAACACCTGATTCAGATCGTGGAGCGCAGGATTAAGAGAGGCAGGACGGGCGAAATCCATGAACCCTTTGACAATAACATCAATCCGTTCAATTTCCTCAAGGATATATTGCATCGACTGTTTTCGCCTCGCTTCCAAGAGATCTTCCTTTCGCATTAGCATCTGCGCTAGCATCTGCATCGATGAGAGTGGATTCCGGATCTCGTGGGCAAAGGATGCTGCCATCTTGCCCGCTGTGGCGAGGCGTTCAGCACTTATCAGCTCATTTCGTGAATTTCGCAGGTCACGCGTCATTTGATTAAACGCAACAGTGAGGTCGCCAATTTCGTCGTGCATCTTCACCTCGCATTGCTCGTTCAAGTTACCCCCGGCAACCTTCCGCGTGAATTGTACCAAATCCTTGATTGGATTGGTAAGATTCCGCCCAATAAGATGGCTGATAAGCGCAACTAATAAGATGACGACAGCGGCAATCCCGAGCATTAATAAAGTTATGTCCCGTTTTGCATCGGCGATTTTATCTATAGGACGCATCAGGCAATACAACCGATCATACGCCTGCAGGTAATAGATAACTTTATAGTGTTTGCTATTGACTATCACATTTTGTGAAACAAGGTCCAGGTCTGATTCCTTGATGCGTTTACGGATTTCGTTCAACTTCATATCATCAGCGAAATTGGCCCAATCTCCGGAGAGGGTGGTGTAATTTACGGTGTTGTCGCTACTCACGACCGTCACTTCCGCACCGTACGCCTCCTTCACCTTCTCTGGCTGGTGAATAAAGCCGGTGTCTTCAATCGTCTTAAGCCACTCTTGGGTCTCACGGCTAACCTGTTCATCGTATTTTCGATCAAAAAGCGCAATCGTAATGACTGGCACGATGAGAACAACCACCGTGAAGAGCAGAATAAACGGAAGAACAATTTTGTTTTGAATGCTATATCGGCGCATAAGAATTAATGGCAATATACTTGCACTCTAGTTTGCAAACCAAAACTGGATTGGTTATCTCACTATTTTGAACCCCCGATAAATCGGGGCTGATTCATTACTATAGCCGAGATTCAAGCTGGATGTCAAGTTGAAAGCACTAACTATAGCAGTTCAGGAAATGAGAAAAAATTGATACAGTTGGGAACAATTTGATACAGGTTAGTGTGTAATAAAGAGATTGGTATCGGCGGCTGCGTATTTGTATGTACCGCCCGCTTCGCACTACAAAGGAGAATGCAACGTGATTCAACGTAATACTTCATCCATACCTTCAACACATACATCTCTGCCTACTGACGAAAAAGAACTGGTCGAACGATTTCAGGACGGTGAGCATGAAGTTTTTAATGAACTAGTCAACAGATATCATGGAAAGATCTACAACTTGGTTTATAAGTATGTGCATAACTCTGAAACCGCGAAGGATCTTTCTCAAGAGATCTTTATCAAAGCCTACCGCGCCCTGCCCAATTTCAAGCGACAATCGGCATTTTATAGTTGGCTTTACCGGATTGCCATCAATCTGTGTATTGACTTCATTCGCCAACAAAAACGGGGGCAGACTTTGTCGTTTGAGGACTTACCCACAGGCAGTAATGATGAAGTGACGCTTAACGATGTAAACCCATTGCCGCCAGATCAGATAGAAACCAAAGAACTTGGGCAAATCATTGGTCAAGCGGTACAGCAACTCCCTCCCAAACAGCAGCATGTCTTTAATCTGCGATATCACGATGGACTTCAATTGAAGGAGATTGCCGCGCAATTGGATCGCTCTGAAGGCACAATCAAAGCGCATCTCCACCATGCCCATAAACGCCTCCGAACACTTCTGATTCCATACCTGAAAAACGAAAAACTGGAATGGGCACTCAATTCTTAAATCGGATATGGCGAAAGAAAACTTCCCTAAAATGCACCGTTATGATAAAATAAGTCCTACCGAGACAAATGGTGTAAATCGCTGCTGCTGAGACAACTGAACATAAAAATTCGTAAAAGGTATCTCCGGTGAACACCGATTGGATGATACCCGATTTTTTATATGAAAACCCCACAAGAGCTTCTTCAAAATATAGATGAACTCCTCAATACACCGGGTGCCTCGCCTATATCCTCTCCGGTCTCGGTGGCTGACCTGCAAGATGAAACCGCGGACGAATTACTCCCAGCACTCCAAAAGTATTTTGGTTACGCCGACTTTCGGGAGGGACAGCGTGAAGTTGTTGAAAAGATTCTGAAGGGAGAGAATATTCTTGCGGCGTTCCCAACCGGCTATGGCAAATCCCTTTGCTATCAGTTACCAGCGTTGATGCTACCGGGGATAACTGTGGTTGTGTCTCCACTGATCTCTTTGATGAAAGATCAGGTCGATGCGTTGCGTGAGCAAAGGATTTATGCGGTGGCACTGCTCAACAGCAGCCTGAGCTGGGAGGAATACCGTGCGGAATTGGAACGCTTAGAACGTGGGGAAATCAAGCTGCTCTATATCGCTCCAGAGCGTTTTCGGAGTCGTCGGTTTCTGAACCTGCTTAACTCACACCAGATCTCCCTGTTTGTGATTGACGAAGCACACTGTATCTCCCAATGGGGACACGATTTTCGCCCTTCCTACCTTGCACTCCGCGACGCTATCCGTGAATTGCATCCGAGCTCAATTGCCCTGTTCACAGCGACGGCAACCCATGGTGTACGGAAAGACATTCTGGAACACTTAGAGATTCAACCGCCCCAAGTCTTCACTCGTGGTATCGAACGTCTCAACTTGAAATTCAGTGTTTGTGAAGCTTTGATAGAGGCTGAGAAGTATGCACTGCTCGATGAATATTTGCAGCAGCGGGAGGGGAAGGGGATTGTGTACGCCGGACGGCGGCGGGAAACTGAGGAGATTGCGTCGCACTTAAAGAAGCGCGGGCACCGCGCCGATTTTTATCATGCTGGACGCACAGATGTTGAGCGCAAACGGGTGCAAGATCGGTTCTTCGACGATGGACCTGAAGGACTCGATCTGGTTGTTGCTACTAATGCGTTCGGAATGGGAATTGACAAATCCGACATTCGATATATCATTCATTGGACGATGACGGGAACGCTAGAGCAGTACTATCAAGAAGCGGGGCGCGCTGGCCGTGATGGAGAGACCGCACACTGTATCCTGCTTTATTGCCCGGACGATCGAGGGTTGCACGAGTGGTTCGTTAACGAGAGCGCACCCAATAAACCGGATCTTCTCAAACTCCTGAAACTGATCGAAACCTTCCCCTCAGTCGGCAACCTTCGGATGTTTGCGGTGGAAGACCTAGAACTGAGTGATTTCAATGCGGACAAAATCCGAGTCGGGATTAGCTACCTGGAGAAACTCGGTTTCCTGCGGAGATTGTATAACGTCCCTTCAAGACTCTCGGTGAGAACGCGTCTGTTTGAGTCTAGCCTGACCGAGGAAATTATCGACGAATCACAGAAAGTTTTACTACGCCACTTGCGCTCTCAATCGGAATTAAACGTCTTAGATTTTTGTAGAGGATTGAATTTGCGTCCCGACCAGCTCATGGAGCAGCTAATTGACTTGCAGAGTGCAGAGTATCTGAGGTATTGGGGGACGGAAGATTTGGTATTGATAGAGTTACTTGAGGACAGCGATCTCTTCGCCTCGATGTCCGCAGATCAGATGGGATTTGAGGACTATCTTCTTAGTAAAAACCGTCAGATTGATCAGATTGTCTTTTATTCGCTCGCAGAAGGGTGTCGCGGGCGATTAGTACGCGAGTATTTCGGAGAGACCATCGAAGCGGATTACCGTTGCGGAAGCTGTGATCTGTGCGATCCGAATCTGCGCTTGGTCCCCCTGAATAAGGAAAATGATAATGCCAATATCCAATGATTCTATTGAACAGAAACCAAATCTCGTCTTTGTCATCACCGATGACCAAGGCTACGGGGATTTCAGTTGTCATGGGAATCCGATAATCGAAACACCGAATCTGGATGCTATGCATAGCGAGAGCCTTCGTTTGACCAACCTTCATGTCGGTCCTACCTGCGCTCCAACGCGAGCAGGTATAATGACCGGGCGTTACTGTAACTGCACCGGCGTGTGGCATACTATCGGCGGTCGATCGCTTCTCCGCAACGATGAACGCACGATGGCGGATATTTTTCGGGCAAACGGTTACAAAACCGGCATGTTCGGCAAGTGGCACCTAGGGGACAATTATCCCTACAGACCCCACGACCGAGGTTTTGAGGAAGCACTTTATCACGGCGGCGGTGGAATTAGCCAAACACCAGATCATTGGGGAAATGATTACTTCGACGATACTTATGCCCGTAATGGGGTCAAGGAACCGTTTGAGGGGTATTGCACCGATATTTGGTTCAACCAAGCGATGCAGTTTATTGAAAGAAACAGAGAGCGTCCTTTCTTCTGCTATCTGCCAACCAACGCCCCACACGGTCCTTACCGTGTCCCAAACGGCTACAGTGAACCGTATCATGGACGTATCCCCGACGCCAGAGCCAACTTTTACGGTATGATTGTCAATATCGACGAGAATCTGGCGCGGCTCAGGAATCATCTCGGCGAACTTGGGATTGAAGATAACACCATTCTTATTTTTATGACTGACAACGGTTCCGCCGAAGGTTGTACGCTCGACCAGAATCAATTCGTCAGAGAAGGTTTTAATGCAGGAAGGCGCGGGAGGAAAGGTTCGGAATACGAGGGCGGACATCGTGTGCCGCTTTTCATGTATTGGCCCAACGGTGGATTCACAGAAGGTAGGGATATTGACCAACTCACTGCGAATATCGATCTACTTCCAACGTTGATTGACCTCTGCCAGCTAGAGGTTTCGCAGGCTGATTTTGGAGCGGGTAGTTTTCACGGTATGAGTCTCGCACCACTACTCAAGGGCGAAACGGAAACACTACCTGAACGCGTCGTCGTGACCGACTCTCAGCGCGTTGAACACCCTATCAAGTGGAAACAGAGCGCGACCATGACGCAACGTTGGCGTCTGATTAACGGCGTTGAACTTTACGATATAGAGGTCGATCCGGAACAACGCAACGATATTGCCGCTGACCATCCGGAGGTTGTCGCGGAATTGCGGGAACATTACGAAGCGTGGTGGGAACTGGTATCGCCGCGTTTTAGTGAAGATCCGCCGATTGTATTGGGTACGGAGAACGAAAAAAAGCCCGTCTTGACCACCCACGATTGGCACGGTGAACAGCACGCTTGGAGTCAAGGGCATATTCGTCAGGGGCTTGTGTGTAACGGATATTGGGCAATCGAGATCGCTGAGGATGGGGAGTACGCCTTTGAGCTGCGGCGTTGGCCCAAAGAGGAAGATAAGCCGCTTACCGCTGGGCTTCCCGGTGAAATCATCGATTGGTATCATGGTGGGAAAGCCCTCAATCTGAAAACCGCCCATTTACGTGTCGGCGATCAGGAGGCAACACAATCGATTGATCCGGAGGTAGAGGGCGTTACTTTTACTTTTCGCCTTACCGCCGGTGAGATGCAGCTACAGACATTTCTGACTGATGATATGGGGGAGTCAATCGGTGCTTACTACGTTTATGTGACAAAAGTAGCTTAATCGTGTGAAGATCTGTGCTTTTTCGTTTGCGATAAAGGAGTTAAAAATGCCAGCTACAGTGAATCCCGACACGGGCGAAGACGGACTCATCACAGTCGCTAACTTTAGTCATCCGACCGAAGCGGATCCGGTTGTGGCGTGGCTGGAATCAGAGGGTATCGAGTGTTTTGTCACCAATGAGCACACCATCACTATGAATTGGCTTTACTCAAATGCCATTGGTGGTGTTGGGGTGCGGGTAAAGGCAGCAGATGTCGAACGAGCGAACGAACTTCTTCCAGCCGTTTTGAACCCAGATGCAGTTGAGAGTGAACCAACCCCGTCAGATGCCGAGATGGATCAGGGAAGCGATGTTACTAGTGAGATCCGTTGTCCGCAATGTGGTTCAGAAAATGTGTATTATGAGAAGTTCTCGCGCCGTCTGGTATTTGCTTCTTGGGTGATTTTAACCGTCCCCCTTCCATTCCTTAAGAAACAATGGAAGTGTCGGGAATGCGAACACCTGTTTAAGTAGCTCTTCACCGATTTGGCAACCGGACGATTACCCACCAATCCGCTGCTCCAGCTCACGAATTTCGCTTTCACCCTCCAGAATGCCGATTTCCAGATGAAACTCACGGGTTTCGCCGGGCTGGATATATTGCAGATAGCCGTACTTACGATTCCAAGCGCGTCCCAACATACTGACATTGCCGGGTTCGATGCCGGTTACATAGGTGCCTCTGTGGAAGTGTTGCCAATGGGTAACGACCGGCATCTCTCCAATAGGAAATTTCCAGTAAAGGCCAAGTTGTAGATTGTCGTTAATCAACCCTACATGTACGATCCCTTCCTCATCTGCGATGGGCCGGTGTATGTATACATCATCGTGTGCATCCTGCTGCGGTTCACGCGCCACGGCGTAATCTTCAGGACTGACTTCCCTGTCTTCCAACCATTCTGTACTTTTCTCACTATTGATTAGCACGCGGCTACCAGCATCCAAGATTGGAAAGCCGGGGTTTGTATGATAGACAAACATCAACGGTGAACGATCCACACTGAGATTCTCAATACGGTCATAAATCCGCAGACATTTTTCACCTAGTACCGTAGAGATTTCTCGAGTGAGTTCCAGATTCGTTCCGAAGACCACCGCCTCACGCATCTTTCCTCGGACCCGAACCACGTAATCCTCACCCTCCCAACCGCACTCAGCAACAACACCTTTGGCTGGAATAAAGGAGAGACGACCGTGAAGTCCAAGTTCTTCGTTTTCTTCTTCAGGATCTACTTCAGGATGACCGGTGAAGATCATACCACAACTGGTCACCAACCCACCAAAAAAGCCGCGCATCCACCCATAACCCTGAGGTTCGTAAAAGGCAGGTCCCACATCGCCGGTACTTCCACGAAAGCCTAGGGACATACCCTTATAGTGGGCGGAGGCAACATCAAGGGAACGCCCCGGCAGAATCGAAAAACAGAGCCCAGAGGCGTTGAAAACTTCAATCAAATCAGAGCCGCGTTCATTTCCCTCAATCAATTCCGCCCGGCGGGCTCCTGCCAGTTGGGTCATATCGCCGACCAATTCCAATAACTGCTGTTTAGTGTACTGACCTCCGAAAAGTTGTGGCATGTTTATCCTCCTTTAGATGAATTATGCTCATGCAGAATCATTTAACAATTACCAAAAAATCCTTTAGGTCTAAAGCCCAAGCATTTGTGCTTTGGATACAGATTGCTTTAGCACGGTTTTGCGTTG
>JAGWBT010000003.1:22092-35883 GCA_021295755.1 Candidatus Poribacteria bacterium | reverse complement strand
CGTGTGTCTATACGGGAGACGGATATTCTCAAAGCAATGCGAGAATCCCAATCCTTGAGGGTTGGGAGTAGGTCAAAGAAAGTTCTCAAGGATCCGTGTCAGTTCCCTTAGAGATGATATTTCAAAATCGTGTTGCTTCCCTGTTCCATTATTTTCACCCTGACGATTTAGCCAGACAGATTTTACGCCAGCCTGCTTGGCACCGATGATGTCATTTTGAAAAGAATCACCGACATGTAGTAACTGGCGTTTTGCACACCCGGCACGTTCAATAGCAATTTCAAAAAGTGCTGGATCGGGTTTTTGAATGTCGTGCTCCTGAGCGAACACCACGAATTGGAAGTAGCCTGCCAACCCACAACGTTCCGGATAGGTGTTGCCGTTGGACAGAAGCCCCATCGTATAATGCCCTTGCAGTGCATCCAGTATGGGTACCACATCGTCGAAGATCAGGATATCCTCAAATCGATGTTTTAGGTATAGCGCATGGAGGTGAGCGGCGAGATCGTCATCAGAATTTTCGATAAATTGAAGTGTTCGCTTGAACGCTTCGAGCCGAATTGCTTCGTGCGTTAGACCTCTGCTTTTTTGTTCTTCTGCGACTTGATTCCGAATAGCAATTAATGTGTCGACGGAGAGGGAGTCAGGAGCGGCAGGAACGAGGCGGCGGAGTTCAGCCAACGCACATCCCAGCGCGTGACGCATCACACCTTCGAAATCCCACAGCGTACCATCTGCGTCAAATGAAATGGTTGTGATCTTATCCACTGTCCAGCCATCTCCTTAACATCTTTGCTTGCTCAACCCTTCCGAACTTCAAATAGGCTTGGTACTCGTATTCTAACGATAGGACCGGTATAAGGAATCCTGCAATCTCTACCATTTGCCTATAACGTGCCGGATCTACAATCTCCTCCCAGACACCATCTGCTCCCCATTTCTGGATGTCGCCCATAATCTCCACCTCAATGCCATCAATTTGCAATGCACCAAAGTGGGATTTAATCCGCTCTGTAGCGGAAAACTCGACCTTCCTGATCACTACATCTGAGAACCTGCGTTCAATTTCATAGGCACCCGCTTTGTCGGTTTGGATGTCAATATCGTTGGGTTGAACGGGGATCCCCTGAAGTGCGAACCCAAAACTCCCTGTGACCACCCAATTCACATCTGTGTTGAACAACCGTGCATGAATCTGGCGAAGGACGTTTAGGTAGACGGGATCAATCATCTTTTTTTTCGCTTTAGTATTTATCGTCTCCATAATTCTGGGGCGAACAAAACCAAGACTGTGTACAGTTCTAGCCGTCCCAGTAACATGCAGAGAGAAAGAATAAATTTTCCGAGTGTGGGGATATGCGCGTAATTGTCAATCGGACCAACAGATCCCAGCCCGGGACCTATATTACCCATCGTTGCAATAGTAGCAGCAGCAGCACTAATCAGATCCAATCCCAAGGTCGCCATGATGCAGGTAACGATTGCGAAGATACCAATGAATAAGAAGAAAAAGCCGAGAATGTGTGCCATTACCTCTTGCGGAACAACCCGGTCGCCCAGCTTAACGGGGAGCACTGCGTGTGGGAGTATAAGCCGCTTAATTTCGACATAGCCCTGTTTGATAAGTAGGAGAAGACGGACGTGTTTCATCCCGCCGCCTGTCGATCCCGCACATCCACCGAAAAACATCAGGATAACCAATATAAATTGCGATAAGGCGGGCCACAACTCAAAGTCGAAGGTGCCGTAGCCAGTCGTTGTGATGATTGATACGACTTGAAAGGAGGCATAGCGCAAGGCTGTTCCAAACGACTCGAACACAATCTGTTCACCAACTCTTGCGGTCATCGTGTTCCAGACAATCAAACCTATACACAGAGACAGCGTCAAGCCGTAGAAACGGAACTCCGGGTCTCGGACGTAGCCGTTGAAATCACCACGTAAGGCACGGTAGTGCAAAGAAAAGTTTGTTCCGGCAATGAACATAAAGACGATAATAACAACATCGAAGTAGACATTGTTGTATTGACCGATGCTCAAATTTTGGGTTGAAAAACCGCCGGTTGCCATTGTCCCGAAGGTGTGACAAAGGGCATCAAACCAAGTCATTCCACCGAGCCGGAGCAGTAGCATTTCGACAGCAGAGATAAGGACATAAACACCCCAAAGCAGTTTTGCAGTCTGCGCGATGCGGGGGGTTAGACGGTCTTTTTGGGGACCGGGCACCTCTGCTCGATAAAGCTGCATCCCACCCACTCCTAACATCGGTAGGATTGCTAAAGCAAGTACAACAATACCCATGCCGCCCAACCAATGTGTCAGGCTGCGCCAGAACAGGATAGCATGGGTCAGATGCTCGATTTCAGTGAGAACGGTTGCTCCTGTCGTCGTGAAGCCGGACATCGCTTCAAAATAGCAGAACGAGAATTCAACCAACCCATTCCTGCCGGCTTCTGCAAATACACGATCGAAAAGATAGGGAAGCGATCCAAACAGCGCTGTAACTGCCCAGCCTAACGAGACAACTGCGACTCCTTCTTTGTTACCAAGTCCTTGATTCGATTTGGTTGTAAGACGGAGTACCAATCCTACAATGAGTGTGATGCAAAAAGAGAGGATAAATGCTTGCAGGTCAGATCCGCCCTCCGTTGTCCTCTGGTAAAAGGCAATAAGCAACGGACACAGCATTGCCGCAGAGAGACAAATCAACAAGTTACCGAGTGTATATAGGACTAATTTTAGGTTCACGGTATCATGGGATGGTTCATTTTCTTTTCCTGCCGAGGAAACGCTTAGTTTGGGGTTCCACAAAGAGCTTTTCAACAACGGGAATAGAATCAGGCATGGTGAAGATAATCACGCGGTCTCCTGCTTGGACCACGCTTTGTCCGGTAGGGATAAGCACCCGATTCTGTCGCACAATAGCACCTATCAATACATCTTCTGGTAGCATTCCGCCGAGGTGTTGGATCTCGTTGTAGGTAATTTGTGAATTGGGTCCCGCGACCAGCTCGATCACCTCAGCATCAATCTCACGTAGGGTTGCTGCTGAGACAATCTGTCCCCGTCGGACGAGACGGAGGATGTTGCTGACCACTGTCAGATGGCGACTTACGGCAGCATCGAGGGTTGGAATATTTTCCAAGATTGGCAGGTAACGTGGTTGTTGAACGAGGGCAAGTACACGAGTCGCGCCGTGCTGCTTCGCGGTGACACAAGCCATCACATCATTTTCATCATCACCCGTTACAGAAACGAATCCGTCTACCCCGTCAACGCCAGCCTCTTCTAAGAAGCCGGGGTTAAGGTAGTCCCCATGTAAAACGGTGGTTTTTCTCAGAATCGTCGATGCAGCTTCGGCCTTCTTCCGATCAGATTCAATCATTTTCACCTGTGTGCCGTTCTGCTCAAGGGCTTGTGCAAGGGATATCCCAATCCGTTCGGCACCAACAATGATAACACGATGGATTTTTTGATTTAATGAAACTCCCGAAAGTTCAAGCAGCTTCGAGGTTGATTCGCGACTGCCGATGACAAAGACCTCATCGCCTTCGCCAATGAAGTCCAGACCTTTGGGAACGATCGTCGTTCCATCGTTGCGCTTAATTGCCGTAACGCGTAAATCGGAGGGGATGCCGTGATCTGCTAGACGACTGAAGGGTGTGCCTCGAAGTGGGTTGGTGGGCTTTACCTGAAAAGCAACTAACTGTACCTTGCCATCTTCAAATTCGACAATTTCACGGGCTTCTGGGATATTCAGTAGGCGAAAGAATTCCTCCGCACACAGTTGTTCAGGATTAATCAGCAGATTGATTCCGATATCCTTCGGGGATAAATCCATTTCGTTGGCGAAGTAATCGGGATCAGATACACGTGCGACCTTTGTCTTGACACCGTGTCGCGAGGCAATCACGCACGCCAGCATATTGATTTCGTCGGAGTTTGTTACCGCCATCAGCAGCTCTGCTTCTTTAATCCCAGCTTCTACTAATAGGGATGGTGAAGCCCCAGATCCTTCAAGCGTTATTAGATCTAACTGCTCTTGAATACGCTGGCAAGCCTCCTTCGATTGATCGATGAGGATGACGTCGTTATTGTCTTCTACTAAGAGTTTAGCTGTATGAAATCCAACTTCCCCCGCGCCGATAATAATTGCTTTCATTGGTTCATTAGTTGATTGGATGATTAGTTCATTAATGAACTTTTGAACTAAGAGTCAAGGTTAATAAGAGTCGATTGGTGGACAGGCACAAATAAGGTTTCGATCCCCCTGAACTTCGTTAATTCGTGCGACGGGGGGCCAATACTTGCGTTCGCGGATCCACGGTGCAGGAAAAGCCGCTTTTTCTCGAGAATACCCGTGAACCCACTCGGTCTGTGTAACGTGCACCGCGGTATGGGGCGCATTTTTGAGGACATTGTCGGAACGATCAGCTTGACCGTCCTCAATTTCGGCGATTTCTTTCCGGATAGAGATCATCGCTTCACAGAAGCGATCTATCTCAGCCTTCGATTCACTTTCGGTCGGTTCAATCATCATCGTTTCCATAACCGGAAACGATACAGTAGGTGCGTGGAAACCGTAGTCCATCAACCGTTTAGCAACATCACCTGCTCCGACGCCAGTAGTTTTCTTGAAGTCACGGAGATCAATGATACACTCGTGCGCGACAAGGTCCTTGCTTCCTTTGTAAAGTACCGAATAGGAAGGTTCTAAGCGTTTGGCAATGTAATTCGCGTTCAAAATTGCGATTTCCGTTGCATGCTTGAGCCCCATCGCCCCCATCATTGAAATGTACCCCCAAGAGATTGGAAGAATGCTCGGACTACCCCAAGGTGCAGCTGAAACTGGACCAATCCCATCTTTCCCACTAACCGGAACAACTGGATGGGTTGGAAGAAAGGGGACAAGATGTGCTTTAACACCAATCGGTCCCATTCCGGGTCCGCCTCCGCCGTGCGGGATGCAGAAGGTCTTATGCAGATTCAGGTGGCAGACATCTGGACCAAAATCTCCCGGACGACATATTCCGACCATCGCGTTCATATTTGCACCATCCATGTAGACCTGCCCTCCGTGCTGATGAACGATCTCGCAAATCTCCCGAATCTGTTCCTCAAATACCCCATGGGTCGAAGGATAGGTAATCATTGCAGCTGCAAGCTCGTGGCTGTGCTGTTCTGCCTTTGCTCGAAGGTCCGGCAGGTCAACATTTCCTTCATCATCACAGTCAACCACTACCACCCGCATACCCACCATCACCGCGCTGGCAGGATTCGTGCCGTGTGCAGACCGCGGAATTAGGCAAACATCCCGATGCTTATCACCATGATACTGATGGTATTTGCGTATGACTAGAAGCCCCGCATACTCTCCTTGCGAGCCGGCGTTCGGTTGCAAGGAGATGCCGGGAAATCCTGTCAATTCTCCCAACCACGCTTCAAGTTGCTGAAAAAGAATTCGGTATCCCCTTGTCTGTTCAAGGGGTGCAAACGGATGAGGTTGGCTGAACTCGGGCCAGGTGACTGCAAGCATTTCGGCGGTAGCGTTTAATTTCATCGTGCAAGATCCGAGCGGAATCATCGATGTGATCAGAGATAGATCTTTCTCCTGCAGCTTGTGGATGTACCGCAGCATCTCTGTTTCAGAGTGATAAGTGTTGAAGACTGGATGGGTGAGATAAGCACTTTTCCGTTGCAATGACTCAGCAATTTCCGATTGCGCTCGAAGGGCTAAACCTTCGACTGCAAAAGGAAGAGGATTCCCTAATGCGAAGATATCAAGGAGATCCCGGACCTCCTCAATTGTTGTTGTCTCATTTAGTGAAATCCCAACGCGGGAGTGATTGAAAACGCGGAAGTTAATCCGATGTTTGTCAGCAATGGTTAAGAGATCATCGGGAGTAGGAGCACTCGCCGGCTGTTGCTTAGTTTCGACATTACGGACGTAACTCGATTCCTTTAGTAAATTCAGATCGACGCTGAATGTATCAAAGTAACAGCTATCGTCAAGCACATATCCCAATCGCCTCAATCCTTCACGGAGAACACCTGTGAGCAGATGTACGCGCTCCGCAATTCGGCGAAGCCCATCGGGACCGTGATAGACTGCATACATGCCTGCCACTACTGCCAAGAGCACCTGTGCCGTACAGATATTGCTAGTCGCCTGTTCTCTGCGGATATGCTGTTCCCGCGTTTGGAGCGCGAGACGGATTGCAGGCTGCCCTTCGACATCCTGAGAAAGTCCTGCAATTCTCCCCGGCATTCTACGCTTCAACTCCTCTCGCGTTGAAAGGAAAGCGGCATGGGGACCGCCATATCCAATTGGCACTCCAAACCGTTGGGTGGATCCAACCGCAATATCAGCATTGAATTCGCCGGGAGATTTCAAAAGGGTGAGGCTCAAAAGGTCAGTGGCAACCACTAATAATCCATCAGCATCATGAATTTTTTTAGCGAAATTACTATAGTCATAAACTGTACCATCGCTCGCCGGATACTGGACGAGTGCCCCCAAAAGGGGCTCGTCAAACACAGCAGTCCAATGATCTCCAATTACCAATTCAATCCCTAGCGGTTCTGCGCGGGTCTTCAAAACCCCGATTGTTTGGGGATGACAAGTCTCCGACACAAAAAACGTTTTGCTAGTACCGCGCTTACTAGCGGCAAGGCACATTCCCATCGCTTCAGCCGCTGCTGTACTTTCGTCTAGTAACGAGGCATTGGCAATCGGCAGTCCGGTCAGATCAACAATCATCGTCTGAAAGTTCAATAGGGCTTCAAGCCGCCCTTGTGCAATCTCAGCCTGATACGGAGTATATGCAGTATACCATCCGGGGTTTTCAAGGATGTTTCTCTGGATGACAGGCGGCGTAATGCAGTTGTAATAGCCCATTCCGATAAACGACCGTGAGACCTGATTCTGGGCTGCGATGTGCCTCAAGTCAGCGAGCATTTCAGACTCTGTCTGGGGCTTACCGAGATTTAGCGGCTGATAGTAACGGATGCTTGCCGGTAGAGCGTCTTCAATCAGTTCATCAAACGACGCATATCCAACCTTTTCTAGCATCAACTCAATGTCTTCCAAACGGGGACCGACATGGCGGTCAACAAAAGTGTCTGCAAAATTGAGGGATTGAAGCGGTTTATTCATTTTCCTCTGTTTCGATCATTGCTTGGTATTCACTTGCGGACATGAGTGCCTCCAATTCGCCTGAGTTGCTCATACGGATTTTAATCATCCAACCGGCATCGTAAGGGGTTTCATTTACTAACTCCGGTGCATCTTCAAGTTCTTCATTGATTTCAACAACTTCACCACTAACTGGGGCATTGAGATCAAACGCTGCTTTAACGGATTCAATGACCCCAAACGCTTTGTGCTGCTCAAGAATTGTTCCCACCTCTGGTAGCTCAACGTAGACAACATCTTGGATCTCTGCTTGTGCGTAGTCGCTGACACCAACGTCAGCGATGTCGCCTTCACGTCTCGCCCATTCGTGGCTTTTCATGTACTTTAGATCTGCCGGAAACATCTGAATTTCTCTCCTAAATCGGTGCTTGATAAAACGGCGTTCTAACTACCTTTGCGGGATGACATCTCCCACGGATTTCAATTTCAATTTTGGTGTTAATCTTGCTTATTTCAATGGGAAGGTAAGCAAGACCGATATTATATTTCAGGCTGGGTGCGGGCGCACCACTCGTGACTTCCCCGATGCGCCGATCTTTATGATAAACTGCGTGGTGCGCTCGTGCAATGCTGCGATCCAGCATTTGAAAACCCATCAACCGGCGTTTAATTCCTTCGTCATCTTGCCGAATCAGAGCCTCTCGACCAATAAGATCGCCCTTATCGAAGGCTACTGTCCATCGTAATCCGGCTTCCAACGGCGTTGTCGTCTCATCAATATCGTTGCCATACAGACACAATCGCGCCTCTAGTCGAAGGGTGTCCCTTGCACCAAGTCCGATCGGCTTTCCACCGATAGCATCTGTTGCGTCATAAACAGCAGTCCATAAATCCGCGCTACGCTTGGCTTCGACATAAAGTTCAAAACCAATCTCTCCGGTGTAGCCTGTCCGTGAGATAACGGTTGGAATTCCAGCAACATCTCCCTCGGCAAACCGATAATAATCCACCGTTGCTATGTTGACATCGGTCAGCGTTTGAAGGCACTGAGGGGCATTTCGTCCTTGCAGCGCAACGAGAGCAGTTTCGTCGCTCCGGTTTTCGATTTCTACCCGCTTTTCATTGTGCGTGTGTATCCACTCCAAATCCTTTTCGATATTTGAGGCATTGACAACAAGCATATACCGGTCGGCTGCGAAACGGTAGACGAGCAGGTCATCTATAATTCCACCGGTTTCGGTGCACATCGGTGTATAGAGTACCTGTCCATCAACCAATTTGGCGGCATCGTTGGTAATCAACTTTTGGATCAGCGATAGGGATTCGGGACCTCGGATTTCGATTTCCCCCATGTGCGAGACATCAAATATCCCTACATTCGATCTGATGGTCAGGTGCTCGTCAATGATGCTGCTATATTGCATAGGCATCTCCCATCCACCAAATTCAACCAACCTTGCACCAAGTTCTTTGTGAATATGATAGAGGGGAGTGCGCTTGAGTTTTTCTGTCACGTTTGGTTTTACATCAACCCATAAATCCGAGCCAAATTATCTCCAAAAATCAGCGCTTCGGCATCGTCTCCCAATTCAAGGCGACGAATGGCGTTGATGACTTGGATCGGACGATATTCGGGTGTATTGGATCCGAAAACAATCTGTTCAGGACCTACCTCATCAACCGCTTTCTTAACCTCGGTGGGAACGACTTGGTCCGGATCTGTGCCCCAACGTCGATGAAAGCGAAGGATTGTTGTGCCTAAAGAGATGTTGGGGTTCGCTTTTGCAGCTTCGATTCCAGCATCAAGGTCATCGGGAAATCCCATATGATCCATAATAACAGGAGCTTCAGGAATCCAGCTTGCGACGTTGCCGATGCGTGTAGGGTGGCAATTTGCAGGTCCTGAATGGATTGAAACAATTAATCCATTGTCTCGCGCTGCCTCGGCGACCGGCTTGACAATCTCATCATCAACATTATACCCGTGAACCGCTGGCATCAGCTTGATGCCTTTCATACCCCACTCAGTTGCAGCTTTCCGGACCTGTCCAACGGGGTCATCTTCGGTGGGGTGGATGAGCGCACAACCGAGGGCACGCGAATTGTCTTTTATCGCCTCACCTAGTTCTTGATTGTTCGGTTCAGGCTGGGTGTTGGGCATGATGACGGCAACATCCATGTCCGCTTCATCTTCAAGGACCAACAGTTTCTCTAAATCCAATTGCCCGTTCTCATCGCGGAACGAGTCGTTCAAATAGGCTTCAAAATCTCCTCGCATGGTTAATCTCCTTTTGAGTGTGTAAAACGTGAAAGGTGACTACTTGTTTGCCACTTACAGATTAATTTGATGTGCTTGTTTATTAGGCAATTTTTAATTATTTTGTCCCACTAATCGTCCTTGCAGCCATATGTGCCTGCTTCCTGCAGCCTTACTGTTCCCTAACAATAATTCCACCGGTTTGGGTTGAACCAACCGCAGGGGCGTTCGCTTCCAAGTAGTCTCGATAGATGTCATAGGCGGTTTTTGCCTCTGACTCAGTTTCATAGCGTAAGACAAATGCGGTCATCGTGTCGATCCAGTCGGTAGAAGATTTTTTGTGTAGATATGTAGCAGAGCACCCGGTTACGCTTGGGCTGAATTCTAGCAAACCTTTGGGCAGGAAACGGTGGATTTTCTTCAAGGTCGCGCCGGAGGGGAAGTATTTCTCGCTGTGAGGCACCCGGTTCTCTGAAGGAAGAAGGGTCAGAAGGTGTGGTGGTGTCAATGGATCTTTGATCTGGTCAGCAGTTGCTTTAGCAAGTTCAACCATGCCCTGTTTAATCTGACTTGCCAATTCGTAGCCCTCAATTTTTATGAAGTATCTGCCTTTCCAGAAATTAAGTTCTCGCCCAGAAATGATTGCTCTGCTGCCGACCCATTCAAATTCATCCTGTGGATAGCGATCGCGACTATAGACACCGAACGCGTTCTCTGGAGTCCCCATGTCGAAAACCTCTAAAAGAATAAACGGCTGAGATCCGAGTCGGGGGGTTTGATACTCGACAGAAACTCCTTCGACAAAGCCGTAGCTGTGATATAATTCGGGGTTGCCACCGATCACATTTTTGTACAAATCTTTCCCAACATCAACGCTCGGTTTTGCGGCTCTGACCCAGTGGGTTGCCTCTCCACTTCCAGGCAATAAATCCATCGGTTTTTCGGTTGTGATTTGGGAGAGTAAATCACCTTGAAGAACCCCTTGTGTCGGCGCTTGGTGGATTTCACGCGAAAGATTTTCTGCTGCTTTAGTGGTTCGCGCTTTCCAAACGCCATAGATATACTGACCACTCTGGCTCACAGCCGTGTAATTGCCTTGCTCCGTCTGACACGAAGTAAACAGTAGCATCCAAGATGCATAAACGATCCAAAGATACTGCCGCCATTGACGAGAAATCCGAAAGCGTGGAGTGTCAAACGTGAAACGTGATTCGTGATAAGTCACAGTCCTATGGTCTCACAAGTGCTGTTCCGAGTTCCGCTTTGCGAGAATCCCCAGAATCGGGACATTCTCGGCGTAGCCGCAACAAGCATCCATCAGCCTACCATTGTTCAGCAAGCGTACTGTAGAAATCATCGACTAATTCATCAATGAGTCGTTTTTGTGCCTCTTCCCGCGTTTCGGGTGGTTCCCCTAGCCCTTGAACAACATAGAAATCGTGAATTTGAACATAATTATCTCTACGATCGATGATTTTGTTCTCTTTCCGATCCCTAAATTCATACTCAATCTCTAAACTCATACGAAATTGCTCAGGTCGATTATTCGCATCATAACGCCAGGGTTCGAGATGGTAATCCAAGATAATTATATCAAGCTGTGAATCATTTCCATCGCGCCACTTTTGGTTAAACCGGTCAGTGAACGCTTGTCGAATTACTTCATCGTGTGGATTACCGGCGGAATCAAACGTGAAATCTGGATCCTGAATCTCAATCGGTGAAATTGTAATTGTTTTGATATGATTCAGATAGTCTGAAGTTGACACATAACCGCACCCCGAAACGACAAAGATGAGGATTAAGACACCTAGCGAAAGCACACTACGTAGCATAGCAGCGAATCTTCCGAAAGTTCGCATGGTGGACGAAAAAAAGAGAGGAAGTTTCATTCCCAACCTCCGGAGAGAATATTTGCCGTATCTATTGGATTGGATAAGGAAGGAGTGGACTATTCTAAACCGAATCCTAGTATCACGGATCTAGCAATCCACTTCGCTTGGTGGATTAGCCATTCTCGACGGGTCACAGCGAGAACAAAAACAACTCCCAGAAGAACCAGAACAAATGTTAACAGATAAGCCAACCATCTCTGATCGAGGAGATCCCGTTCTCTGTTAATTATTCCTCTCGTCCTCCGGTTGGGGTACTTGGCTTGCACTTGAGACCCCCCCAAACGTTACAATTAATTGGTGAGATGTGAGTGGTTTCTCACATCTCACACTATGGATGGTGTTTCGCCCAATAGGACAACTGCTCACCCATTGAGCAATCGCTGCACTGTACTAAAATCTACCTTTGGGGATTCTTGGTGGACGGCGATCTCGTGAATCGCTGTTGCGGTTGTTACGAGAATTGCGGCCATCACGTGGTCCTCTGTTTGGTCGTTTATCTCGTGGACGTGAATCCGGCCGATCTCGCGCTTCCCCTCGCTCTGACGAAGTAGCAGCCTCAGTTACGGGGTTGCTTGCAAGCGTCAGGTCAACACGTCCTTGGTCATCAATCTCAATGACACGCACAGCCACCTCATCACCAATGTTCATTACATCTTCAACCTGTCGGACGTATCCATCTCCCATTTGAGAGATATGAAGCAATCCGTCTTGGCCGGGGATAATCTCAATAAAAGCACCAAATCCTGTTATACGGGTAACTTTTCCGGCGTATTCTTTGCCGACTTCAGGAATTGCAGTAATGGAGAGAATCATCTCTTCGGCTTTGTTAGCAGCTTCAGCATTGAAAGATGAAAGTTCGACCCTCCCATCGTCCTCAATGTCGATTGTCACACCGGTTTCTTCCTGAATAGCCTGAACGGTTTTGCCGCGTGGACCAATCAAGTCTTTGATCTTAGATGGCGAAATGTTGATCTCATAGATACGCGGCGCGTACTGAGAAATCTCATCGCGTGGTTTGTCAATAACTTCATTCATCTTATCGAGTACAACCATGCGTGCATCTTTTGCTTGATGAATGGCTCTTCGCATCAAATCGGGTGTCACACCATCAATTTTGATGTCCATCTGGATAGCGGTGATGCCATCCGGCGTGCCCGCGACCTTAAAGTCCATGTCACCGAGGAAATCTTCCGTACCGAGCATATCCGTCAGGATAACCTCGCTATCGCCCTCTTTTATCAATCCAACACCAACGCCCGCCACCGGTTTTTTAATGGGCACCCCTGCATCCAATAACGCAAGGGTTGCACCACAGACGCTTGCCATGGAGGAAGACGCGTTCGATTCAAGAATCTCGGATACCGCACGAATTGTGTATCGGAACTCTTCTCGATCAGGAATAACCGGCTGAATCGCTCTCTCAGCGAGCGCACCGTGACCGATTTCTCTGCGTCCGGGCCCCATAATTCTCTTGACCTCGCCGGTGCTATATGGTGGGAAATTGTAGTGCAGGAAGAAGTATTTTCTAACCTCTCCAGTCAGGCTACGGTTCACATCTTCGTCGCCTTTGGTTCCGAGCGTTGTCACACAAAGGGCTTGGGTTTGTCCGCGTGTAAAGAGTGATGAACCGTGTACGCGAGGCAGGACACCAACTTCACCTGAAATTTCTCGAATATCCGTGACTCCTCGTCCATCAACGCGTTTTCCTTCGTTCAAGATTGATTGGCGCATCTCTTCTTTCTCGATGTCACCTAATATCGACATAGCGTCCTTTGTGACCTCGGGCTCATCATCTTCTACTTCAACATCCTCCAGAATTTCGGATAGGATATCTGCCTGTACCTGTTCGAGATAGCCTTCGCGATCCTGCTTTTGGTCCATACCAATGGACTCCCGAATCCTCTCTGTAGCGAGGTTTCGGATACGCGAATTCAGTCCTTCATCAATCTCTTTCATGTTGTACTCGCGGTTAGGTTTCCCACAAAGTGCAACTAAACCTTCCTGAAGTTTAGTGATCTCTTTAATCTCTTGGTGAGCAGCTACAATCGCATCAATCACCTCATCTTCAGGCACTTCGTGCGCCCCACCCTCGACAGACATAACTGCATCGCTTGTTCCGCTGACGAAAAATTCTAATTCACACCGTTCTAACTCTTCATAAGTTGGATTTATGCAAAATTCTCCATCTAGTCTTCCAATCGTAACGGCACCAACAGGACCGTTAAAGGGTATGTCAGAGATACTGAGTGCTGCCGATGTTCCAATGAGAGCAGGGACATCAGCGGGGTGGATCTGATCAGATGCAAGCACTGTACACATGACTTGCACTTCGACTTGGAAATCCTTAGGGAAAAGGGGGCGAATGCAATGATCAATTAGACGCGCCGTCAAGAGTTCACTTCCGCCCGGACGCGGTTCACGTCTACCATAGACGCCAGGGATGCGCCCTGCCGCATAAGATTTTTCACGATAGTCTACGGTTAACGGGAAGAAATCTAGATTTG
>JAGWBT010000003.1:0-22072 GCA_021295755.1 Candidatus Poribacteria bacterium | reverse complement strand
CCAAACCGCACCATCTGCTTGTTTGGCAACTTTTCCTGTTTCGATTGAGAGGTTTTCACTCCCAAGCTGCATTTCAACTTTCAATATCTTTCCTCCTCACAATGTTCTACGGTGGTTTACTAGCTTCTCCTGCCTGAAATTGTGTCACGAATTCCAAGTTGAGTAATCAGATTACGATACCGTTGAACATCTTGTCTGTGCAGATAACGTAACAGACGACGTTGTTTGCTCACGAGTCTAAATAGTCCCTGTCTAGAATGATGGTCTTTCCTATGTGTCCGAAAATGTTCCGTCAACTCCCGGATGCGAGTCTGGATAATTGCCACCTGGACTTCTGGCGATCCGGTATCGCTATCATGGGTTTTATATGCGTTGACCAATTCTTTTTTTTCCTCTGCTGCAAGTGCCATACAAATTCACCTCCTTTTTCATCTTTTCTTTTCATACGCTATGCGTTTTTGAGATATACATATGGGTAAATATACCATAAACCAGAGTGATTTGTAAATTAAATTCTCTTTCGATCTAAGTGCGATTTAGCGGTATTGCGCATTTCTGTTCTTCATTCGCTTCAAAATAGCTTTAGCCAAAGTAACATCTTGCTCAATCTGATTAACCAACATCTCCGGGTTTGGAAATCTCTGTTCAGCTCGAATCTTTTCGATGAATGAGATTTCTATTTTTTTGCCGTATATCACTTTCTCAAAATCAAATAGGTGGGTTTCAATCTGGAATTTTTCTCCGTCAAATGTAGGTCTGGTCCCCATATTTAGCACGCCGGCGAACCTCCAGCCCTCCAATTTGACCTGTACGGCGTAAACTCCACTTGGCGGTAACATCTGATTTCCAGCATCAATGTTAGCAGTGGGAAACCCGATCTGTCTCCCACGCCCCTCGCCTTTTACTACCTCACCCATGATTGAGTATCGGCGTCCTAGAAGCTCAGATGCGAGGTCAAGGTTACCGCTTGCAATCGCTTCACGGACTCGTGTACTATGAACAGGTTTGCCGCGAATTTGTACGGGACCAACAATCATCACATCGAATTGATACTGATCCCCAAGTCTCTTCAGAGCATCGGCATTGCCAGACCGTCCTTTGCCAAACTGCCAATCATAGCCAACAATAACCTGTCTAGCATGTAATCGTTGCAGTAAAACTTGCTGAACAAAGGTATCGGGAGACATCTGCTGTAAATACGCGTCAAAGCGAGCAAAAACCACAGCATCAACACCGAGCTGCTCCAATATTTCAATCTTCTTTGGAAGGGGTGTCAGGGCTGGAGGACATCTTTCAGGAGCAAGGAAAGCCAAGGGAGGCGGGTCAAAGGTCAGCACAAAACTCGCTAGCTTGAATTTTTTTGCTTGAGTCAAAACCTGTTGGATGACCGCTTGATGTCCAACGTGTAGACCATCAAACACACCAACAGTAACAATAGACTCCCGAAACAATTCAGAAGGGGCTTCTAGATCATAGTAAATCTGCAAGATTCAATCTCCAGAGACCGACGATCAAAAATCATCGAGTCAATGCAACTGCCGATGCAGCATATCAGCCACCGCATCAATCGGGGTCACAGCCTGATAAGCAAATTCGGGGGTACGCTTAAGACGATCGAATGTGTGTGCCTCCTCGATTTTGAATACGCCCGAGCGTGTGCGGGTCAGTCCTGAAAGGTGGGCACCACAGCCCAAGGCTACTCCAATATCTGCAGCAAGCACTCGAATATACGTTCCTTTAGAACAAACAACTCGGAGATGAACTTCAGGAATATTACATAATAGCAACTCGATAGATTCAATGAAGACCCGTCTCGAACGGCGCTCAACCTCGATCCCTCGGCGTGCCAATTTGTACAGAGGTTTCCCTTTATGCTTTACCGCGGAAAACATTGGCGGCATCTGTTCGATTTCCCCAACAAACTGCTGACAGACGGATCGGATTTGATCGGGCGTTATCTGACTTGTATCCGCAGTTTTGATAATTTCTCCGTTGGCGTCAAGGGTATCTGTTGTAACACCCAAAATGAGCGTACCTTCATATTCTTTGGTGCCAGCTTGTAACGCCTCAAATAGTTTTGTGCCATCTCCCAGACAGATGAGCAAAACGCCAGTAGCATCGGGATCGAGTGTGCCGCCATGTCCCGCCTTTTTTACATTTAGTATGCGTTTCACGCAATCGACTGCTTGTCTTGAGGTAAGCTTTGGCGGCTTATTCAGATTAAGAACACCGTGAATGCCCATTGTCTATCAAGGGGTGGTTTACCGAAGCGGCCCAATTCACCCAAACACCCTCCTGTATGTATAACCGAAACAGTCAATTCCATGACTGACAGCAAAACCTAACCCAACCTCCTCACAAATCTTGATATGCCAGCGCCCATTGTAATTCAGATTTATCCATCCCTCATTCGTTGCTGCGTTATCCTCACTAGTTGTGCAATCGCCTCGCCACAGGGCGCATCGATCTCACAGCCGGCAGCGCGTTGATGTCCACCGCCTCCAAATATAGCAGCAATTTCGCCAACATCAACAGACACTTTGCTCCGCAGACTCGCCTTCGATTCACCATTTTTCTGCTCACTCACGAGGATTGCCACCTCAACAGTGTCAATTGAGCGGATATGATTGATAAATCCATCCACGTCGTCACGGGTTGTTGCAGTTTTACGAAACATCTCCTGCGTTGCATACAACCAGCCGATTTTACCATCAGGTGTCGTGCCAAGCGTTTGGAAAACTTCGCTAAGCAACTGAATCGTTCCAATCGGCAAACTCTCGTAGACAGCGCGATATACTTCATCAACGGAGATTCCTTCCTGAATTAGTTCTGCTGCAACGTGGTGAGCCATCGGTGTCGAATTTGAATACCGAAAACAGCCAGTATCAAACATAATCCCTGTGTAAAGGCAAAGCGCTCGTTCCTTTCCTATTGGAGTTCCGTGATGTTGGATCAACCGATAGATTATCTCAGATGTCGATGATGCATCAGTTTCGACGAGATTGTAATCTCCAAATGGCTCAGCAGAAGTATGATGATCAATGTTAACGGTTACTCTGGTCGGAATTAAGGAACGAGACAGGTATGCACCGATACGTCTCAACACCCCTGCATCAAGAACGACCAGAACTTCGGGAAAGTCCTCCTGAAAGGCTTTGACAGGCAAAATGGCATCGTGGAAGGGCAGAAATCTGTAATTCGGTGGCGCGGCATCTGTGTTAAAAATTTTGACCTGTTTTCTGAGGTCCTTGAGGAAGGAATAGAGCGCTAATTCAGATCCGAGTGCATCGCCATCCGGATTGACGTGTGTTGATAGTGCAAAAGACTGATATTGATCAAAGACCCGCAAAATTGCTTGATAATCTTCCATAACGGATGAACTAATCGGGTTTAATTACTTCGTCATCGGTAGGCGATGAAATTTCTTCTTGGGTATGAATTCGTTTGAGAAGGCGATCTATTCGCATTAACTGATCTACCGAATCGTCTAATTCAAAACGCAGTTCAGGTGCGTGGCGTAAGCCAATTCGTTGCACCACCTCACGCCGCAGGAAACCGGCGGCACTTTTAAGCCCCGTTATAGAATTCCGTTTCTGCTGCTTGTCCCCAACGACGCTCACCTTGACATCCGCATACCGCAGATCTGTAGAAACTTGAACTTGAGAAATAGTACAAAAACCGACTCGCGGATCTTTAAGTTCTCGTTGAATGATATCACTTAATTCTCTTTGTATGAGTACGCTCACGCGGTCAGTACGTCTTCCGGGCATCGTTTCCCTCAGATCCCATCTCATCAAGACAGAATTTCAATTTCGTAGTCTGTTAATTCTGCCAACAGGGCATCTTCAACAAAGTTAATAACATAAGATAAAACACGATTGAGGTGTTTCGTATCGTTTGAAACAGATACCACCCCAAGCACAGCTTGCTGATGCCTGTCAAGCCCATCAACCTCGGCGACAGCAATGTTAAAGCGATTTTTCAGGCGGTCAGTGATGCTTTTAACCACCTGCCGCTTCTGTTTGAGCGAATGGCTATCTGGAATTGTTAACCAGATCGTACAAACTCCAATATGCATAAGCACAATGTAGGCGACACACCTGAAACAACTTTAATCGCTTACCGGTACTATCTTCGCCTCTACCTCAATGAGCGTGGTATGCGCTCGTGGGTATAACACTCCAGTACATCGTCTACTTTGAAATCATCAAACGCACTGACACCGATACCGCACTCGTAGTTTGCCTGAACCTCAGTAACATCATCCTTAAAATGCCGCAACGAATCAACCTGTCCCTCGTAGATTAGGCGATTGTCTCGTAGGACGCGGAGGGCGTAGTTACGGATGATTCGCCCCCAATTCACATAACTGCCCGCAATCGTACCTATGCGCGGTGTCCTGAACAACTCTCGAACAATTCCTCGACCAACAACAACCTCTCGAACTTCAGGTTCAAGCAACCCTTCCATAGCCGATTTCACATCAGAAATTAGGTTGTAAATCACGCTGTAGGTCCGGACATCAATATCTTCGTTTTCTTTCGCGATTAAGGCACCCGTTGTGGGGTGGACATTAAAACCAACGACAATTGCGTTGGAGGCAGATGCTAGTAAAACATCCGTTTCGGTAATTCCCCCAACAGCTTGATGAATAACATTAATCTTAACTTCGTCTGTGCTTAATCCTTCCAAGGAATCAAAGACCGCTTCGACAGAACCTTGTACGTCACCTTTAACAATGACATTTAGCTCTTTAATATCGCCTTCCCGAATCCGTTCAAAGAGATCGTCCAAACTTACACGGCTTTGCGGTCCCAGTTGTGTCGCCCGATGTTGCTCTTGTCGAGATTCGCTAAGTGTTTTTGCATCTCTTTCAGAGTCAACTGCAGAAAATTGGTCTCCAGCCTCTGGCACACCTGTAAAGCCAAGCACCTCGACCGGGGTTGAGGGTGGTGCATCCTTCACACGCTGCCCTCGGTCATTTATCATGGCCCGAACTTTTCCGTAATAAAGACCCGCAACAAAGACATCACCAACATGCAAAGTCCCACTTTGGACAAGCACAGTCGCCACGGGGCCTCGTCCCTTATCCAATTTAGCCTCGGCAACTGTCCCACGAGCGGGCTTACTCGGATTGGCGTTAAGCTCAAGCAATTCTGCTTCAAGGAGGAGCATTTCTAATAACTCTTCAATGCCGATTCGTTCCTTCGCAGAGATTTCAACAAAAATCGTCTGTCCACCCCATTCTTCGGGGACGAGGTCATATTCTGCTAATTGCTGCTTGACATAATCTGGTCTAGCGTTTTCGACATCCATTTTGTTGAGTGCAACAAGGATTGGGACCCCCGCTGCTTTTGCGTGGTTGAGCGCTTCAACGGTCTGCGGCATCACGCCATCATCTGCTGCGACAACAAGCACGACAATATCAGTTACCTGTGCGCCCCGAGCACGCATCGCAGTAAACGCTGCGTGTCCCGGAGTGTCGAGAAAAACGACACTACCACTTTCCAATTCCACATGGTAAGCACCAATATGCTGGGTAATTTGCCCCGCCTCTGTATCCATGACATTTGACTGTCGGATGGCGTCTAGCAGGGATGTTTTACCGTGGTCAACATGCCCCATAATCGTAATAACAGGGGAACGTGCGACAAGACTTGCTGGATCATCAGGTTCGTCCTGAAGGATTTGCTCTTCGAGTGTCAATCTACGAACAGCCTCAAACCCAAATTGGTCGCTTATGACTTGTAGTGTCTTGTAGTCTAAGCGTTGATTAATGTTCGCCATGATCCCCAATTTCATGAGACGCATGATCATTTCTGTTCCCTTAAATCCTAGTTCGGAGGCAAGGAGACCAACAGTGACTCCTTCCTGGATTTGCGGCATAGTTGTGACCGCTTTTTCCTCACTGATTGCTGCGTCCTTTTTAGGTGGTTCTTTTTTTACCTCAACAACTTTTGATTCATCAATAGCGGAAACGGCTGCAACTTTTTTTGCTTTCTTTGTTTTCTTGTTCGTGCTAGATGACTCAACTTTGGGTTCAGGAGGTTCAGGGGGCGGTGGCTTTGCAGCGTTTCGTTCGGTCTCGATCAACCGGACAGTTTCGGCATCCAGCGTACTCATGTGGTTTTTGATGGGAATGCCATACTCATGTAACTCTTCAACAAATTCTTTGCTGCTTACCCCATATTGTTTTGCGAGTTCATAAACTCTAATTTTTTTATTTTCTGTTTGGGGACTTTCGCTCTGCTTGGTTTGACTATTTTTCACCATTTATACCTCCTCCACGTTTCTATGACTCACCAGACTAAGGAGTTCTTGTTTGAAAGAATCAATAACCTGCCTTGAGAGATTGCTTCGCAAATGGGCATTGATTTTCTGCGACTTGAAAGTGATATTAATGCACGCTTGTGATTGGCATACATAGGCACCACGTCCCGGCAACTTACCAGTTGGATCTGTTTGGAGGTTTCCCTCCGCATCCCGCACAAATCGAAGCAAATCTTTTTTGGGAACTTTACCCCGGCAGCCGATACAGGTGCGGATAGGTATCGCAGCCATGTGTCCCTCCTTAAACGATGAGCAATCGCAATCCTCTCGGTTAGCCTTAACCCGAAAGCATCTCCGATGCAGCGTGATGAATCTTCTCTGCCGTCTTGGCACCAATTCCCGGCAATGATGAGAGTTCTTCCAACGTTGCTTGAGCGATGGATTCAACTGTTGAAAAACCAGAATCTCTAAGAAGCTCAGCAGTTTTAGTGCCGACACCGTCTAACTCAGTTAAATCAAGTCCCGTTGGTGAGGACGAATCCGTCTCAACGGGTTTGAACAATTCTTCTGCAATTTCTTCCTTAAATTGTACATCCGCTTCAGATTCGCTTTTTATGTCGATTTTCCAGCCAGTTAGCTTCGCAGCGAGCCGCGCATTTTGTCCACGCCGACCAATCGCTAAGGATAGTTGATCATCCGGCACGATCACTTCTGCACTTGTATTTTCGTCATCAATGTTCACACGTACAACGGTAGCAGGTTGTAAGGCATTCGCAATAAAGACCGCAGAATCCTGATTCCATGGAAGGAGATCTATCTTCTCACCCTCTAACTCCCTTACAACTGTTTGAACACGAGACCCTTTGACCCCCACACAAGTGCCAACCGCGTCGATGCTCTCATCTGTCGCAATGACCGCGACCTTTGCACGATCCCCAGGATCGCGGGCAATTGCCATAATCCGCACTAGGCCATCATAAACCTCGGGAACTTCTATTTCAAACAAACGGGCGATTAGACCATTATGTGTACGTGAAAGGACAATTTGTGGTCCTTTTTGGTCTAAATTCACCTCCATGACTAAGCACTTCAGCGCATCACCTCGCCGATAATTGTGCGGGCGAGGCACTTCACTGTAAGGGAGGAGACCTTCTGTCCGTTCCAGGTCGAGGATCAGGTTACCCCGTTCAGTTCGTTGGAAGTAACCGGTGATAACTTCGCCTTCTTGTTCTTTATATTCCTGAAAGATCTGTTCTCGTTCTGCTTCTTTTATTTTTTGGACAAGGATCTGACGGGCCGTCTGGGCTTCAATCCTCCCAAATTCGCTTGGATCGATTTCAACCTCAATAACCTCATCTAGCTGGGCATCGGGTTTTATCTTTAATGCTTCCTCAATGGGGATTTCCGTAGCAAAGTGGTGCATAATCTCAACCACTTTTTTCGGGACAAAACATCGAATATTCCCCAACTCGGGATCAATTTTAATCGACACACCTCGTGTCGAGCCGTAGCGCCGCTTGGCTGCTGAGTATAGTGCTGCTTCGATCGCTTCAATAAAGATTGCCTGCGGCAGCTCCGTCTGATCCATAATCTGACGAACGGTCATGACTAGATCATTATTCATTGTGTAAACTCCCCCATCCATCCAAAACTTTACCACATCAGTTGGATTTGGGCTTGAACAATATCGGAAATTACAATTTGAACCGTCTTTCCAGAAAACAGGGTCAGGAAGATTTTTCCATCGCTGACTTGGTTTAAGGTGCCGTTGAATTGTGAACAATCTTCGGTCGTGGTGGACACCTCTACTTGGACCTTTTGCCCCAAATTCCTGCGGAAATCGGCTTCTGTAATAAGCGGTCGATTCAGTCCCGGCGAAGCGACTTCAAGACTGTATGTGCCTAGTATCATGTCATGCACATCGAGAATCGGGTTCGCAATTCGACTCACCTGCTGGCAATCTTCGATACTTATACCACCGGGCTTATGAATCAAAAGTTTTAACGTCTGACTATCAACTTGATATTCGACATCAACTAGCTCAATCCCTTCATCAGCCAAAACAGGTGATAATAGATCGGAAACTGAGACCGTTAATGAAGATAGCATAATAGTAACTACGCCTGAGGTTGGGCTTCTTTAGTGGCAGACACCAACGCGCTTTCGAGAAGATCGGATTTAAATCGATTTAACATCCTCTAGCTTCGTCTGTACCCAATCTCTTAATAAAAATAATAAAGAGCGGGAAACCGCACCCCACTCTTAAAAAAATAGAAGATTGACGTACTCCCAAACCTAAAGGATTGGGAGTCGTACCCGTTCCTTCAGGAGTCGAATTGTGCTATCAACGATACTTGTCCCGATCCAATCGGGATCTTACGGTATCTCCTTCAAAGGACAACGTCCTGCCCTTTTGAGCGTCCCCACTCAACTGTTTGCGTTTACATAGTACGCTGTAGGTACTGGATGACACCCCCATGCAAACGGCTAAACTCATTCTCAAACTTAACGTTCGGGACCGACCGCCTTTTAGCAGCTAACCGTGCCGAGTCGTTACCTCTGGTTCTCGTGTCTTTGCACTCAAACGGTTATCCGATTCCGTCTATTTGAAAAGTCATTTTGATGATTTTGTTTCACAAGAAGTACCTTTCGGTGAGAATCTCTCCTTGGGGTTGATAAAAAAAAATCGCTAAAGCAATCTGTATCCCTATTTACACCCCACACCGGTCCGATTCACAGGTTTGGCAGGGCACTGACAGGTGAAAAAAATATTTTCAATGACCTAGACGGGGATTCATAATTGGCGGGTGTGCCGAGAACCCCGATGGCTACTATACTTCAGCGGTTTTACAGATGTGTGCTATGCTAAACCGGTTGCCTTGAAAGGTTTGTTGACCTGCCATATTCGCATCGACTAAGGTTTGCTGATACCATATTAACTTCGATTAAGGTTTGCCGACCTGTCATATTCGCATCGTTTTATGAGCAAGATTCCACATAAGTGTCAATATGCTCTAGTAACTTGGGTTATCTAGATGAAACATCAAAAGATAATACACAAAAAAACCGCGATTGGCTTTCCTCTTGAGAAGGATTTCTCGCGGCAGGTTAAATAGTATCATAAGGGGCGGAATTATGCAAGAAAAAATGGCAATTTGCCAAGGCCTTCCCATCGATTAATAAAAAAACGCCGTGTGCCAAGTTTGAATCTTTGAGGCACGCGGCGTTTTACCAACTGCTAAGTTTGGAAAACTATGCGATGCTATTAAAAATTACTTGGAGTGGGCTGGATCGGAATTTCCTTAGGCTTTTCTTTTTCGATGCTGGCAGCCTTGAGCGAGGCGTGTTTCATATCACCTAACCGGACAATACGAACTTGTGGTGATATCGGGCGCGTCAACTCCGCAGGTGGTGGCTCTGTTGAATTAAAAAACGTCAACTTGACCATAAAGACTGTTAACATCAAGTAAAAAAGCATCGCGGTGTAGTTGACAAAGGTGGGATGGGGGCCCAATTTCATCGCCACAAGGATACGTGCAATTGGATTTACTAGAAAATCCAAGATCGAACGCCGGCGAGTTTGGCAAATTTGGGTCTGAATACGCTCGACAAGCTCTGGTGGAGGAACAGGATCCGGAATACTTTCGAGCACAGCGGCTGTGTGTAACATCTCCTCATATTCATTTTGGCAAACCTCGCATTCGAGGAGATGTCGTCTGTACTCAATCCTTTTTCGATCTGTTAGATCCGGCTGTCGATGTAGACTAAAATGTTCGATAACTTGCTTACAGTCGAGACTCATATCCGTCCCTTTTCTATATTTTTCGATCGGAATAAGTGTCCGTATAACATTTGCTTAATCCGAATTCCTACACAACTTCGGTTCTGCTTATAGGGCTATTTGCATCGTCGGCTTAGTGGAGGTTTAAGCCTTCGAGTTTTGACTTAAGGTTCCTCACGGCTGCATTCAAGCGTGAGGCAACTGTACCTTCTGAGCAATCAAGCAACTCGGCAATTTCACGATATTTCATTTGCTGCATATAGAACAGAGTAACAACTATCCGCTGTTTCGAGGGTAATTGATCAATCGCCTGTTGTACCAACTGGTCACGCTCTGTTTTCAGGAGGACTCGATCCGGAGAATCGCTCGCATATTGTCCGCCTCTTTCCTGAACATCCCTCGTATAGGAGGTTAATGTACGCTCACGGGAATCTGACCGACGTTTGTACTGTTGGCAAACGTTGATTCCAACTCGGTACAACCATGTCAAAAACTTCGACTGGAATTGGAAGGATTCGATAGATTTGTAAGCTTCAAGAAACGCTTCCTGCGTCGCATCCGAGGCATCATCGGGGTTGCCAAGCATCCGATAAGCAAGTCCATAAATCCTAGCATGGTGGCGTTGGACCAATTCATTGAACGCTTCGGCATCTCCTTCAATTGTTTTCTGAACGTAGATTTCGTCGGGAATCATCGGTCTGCCCACTTAAACGTTGGAGTCAGTACCATTATAGCATTGGTGAGACTATTTTACAATTTTCTTCAAATAAAACATGAAAACGCATTTAGCAACATCTTAGTTACACTATGAGTTGGGCTGCAATAGCTTTTCAATGCTATGACACGGGAGCACGAGATTTTCTTATTGACTTCCCGACCTGAATTTGTATAATGGAGGCTATTTGGGGAATCCTGTATTCAAAAATTTCAGACCCCCGTCGATAATTCGATTGAATAAGATTCTCCGTAGAAACGAGGCTGCTGAGAAGGAGCGATTCTAATGCGGATTGACTGTCAAAGCCACATATTTCCTAGGGCGTATATTGATGTGCTTGCCCAAAACCCCCATCCACCGCAGATTGAACTGCTACGCACAGCGCGAGATAACTCCGATGAATCGGCTTGTTCAGATGTCTCGATCGGGAAACGAAGCAGTCGGCGTGAAATCTCGAACATCTCGGACGTACAGCACGGCGACGAGTTTGTTATCACTTACGGTGATGTCCAGCAGTTTCGGCTGCAGGAGGAGATGTACCTTCCCAAACGAAAACTTCAGGACATGGATAGGGCAGGTATTGACATAGCACTTATCAGTACCAATATCCCGGGCCCCTGTATGCTCGTTCCCGATTTGGCAATCAAAGGTGCACAGGCAATTAACAATGCGATTGCGGAAATGATACAGCAACACCCTGACCGATTTGCGGGACTTGCCAGCCTCCCTTGGCAGGATGTGGACGCCACCATTGATGAGATGAACCGAGTACACAACCTAGGTTTCTGTGGCGTAATGCTGTATTCACACATCGGTGGACGCCCGGTGGATGCCCCTGCTTTCGACCCGATCTACAGACATGCTCAAGCGAAGGAGTTGCCGATTGTCTTGCACCCCACCGTCCCAACATGGGGTGAGGCAATCAAGGACCACTCGATGATTCCTATGATGGGGCTGCAGGTGGACACCAGTTTTGCACTTTTACGACTGATACTCGGCGGCGTGCTTGAACGGCATCCTAGGTTAAAGGTTGTCATGCCCCATGTGGGCGGCGTTTTGCCGTACATGATGGGGCGGATTGAGCATCAAACGGAGGTGATGGGACGCGGGCGTGAACACATTAAACAGCCTCCAAGTGCCTACATGCGTCGCATTTATTTGGACACCGTTTCTCCGTCTGCACAAGCACTTCAATACGCATACGATTTTTCTGGACCACAGTATCTGGTGTTTGGCACCGATCATCCTTGGGTTGATCCGCAAATTTTTGTGACACTCATTGAGGAAATGGATATCCCCGATGCCGAAAAAATGCAAATCTTTGGTGGCAACGCCGCAGAATTGTTTGGTCTTGAAACGTAATAGAACTTACGCACATTGAACAGAAAATTGGCATATTTTGCTGAAAAAGCGCTGGTTGTATTTAACCCCCTAAATCCCCCTTATCAGGGGGACTTAAAGAGGAAATGCGTAAGTCCTACGTAATATCCGATATATAGACCTGCTGGATTTTCCAAGCTGACAGGTCTAAGACCTCAAAATGGGAAGCTTCAAAACCGAAATGGTTTGAAAGGAAACCGTGACTATGAACTGGCAAGAACAGCATCCGTGGGCGGGAGTATTTCCCGCAACCCTCTGTCCATTTCATGAAGATGAATCAATTGATGAAGAGGGGTTGCGGGCATATATGCACGAACTTGCAGCTGTCGATGGTATCAAAGGACTTGTCTGTAATGGGCATACCGGCGAGATTACATCGTTGCGTCCGAGTGAGCGCGCGCGTGTGACAGCGATTGTTGCCGAAGAAGCCAAAGGCCAGGTAAAGGTTGTCTCTGGCGTAAGTGCTGAAGGCAGCCTAGAGGCGATTGACTATGCCATCGCCGCAAAGGAAGCGGGTGGCGATGCGATTTTACTGATGCCCCCGCATCACTGGTTACGTTTTGGTCGTACGAGTGAAACGGCAATCGGCTTTTTTCAGGATGTTGCCGAAAGAGCAGACATTCGCATCATCGTCCACCAATATCCTGCCTGGACAAAGGCAAGCTATAGCCTCGCAGAAATGTTGGAACTCGTGAAAATCCCACAGGTGGTGTGTATCAAGATGGGGACTCGTGACATGGCACGTTGGCGCTGGGACTATGAGCAACTGAAAGAAGCGGCACCCGATGTTCCTATCTTAACCTGTCACGATGAGTATCTGCTTGCTTCGCTATTGGAAGGCTGTGATGGCGCCCTAATCGGCTTTGCCGGATTTGTACCAGAGTTGATGGTAGAGGTGGTGCACTCTGCTCTTAATGGCGACCTGATAGGTGCCCGCAAAGCGCGACAGCTAGTGGATCCGCTATCTCGAATTGTGTACAACTTCGGTGAGCCGAGCGGCGATGCACATCAACGGATGAAGTGTGCGCGCTGGTTGATGGGCAAGTTCCCCTCTATGACGATGCGTCGTCCACTCCGTCCATTGCCTGACACGGAAATTGCCAAGATCCGCCGGAATCTTGAGACCATTGGCTACGAGTGTGTACACTAGCAGATTGACAAGTCGTTGACCACTAGTAACCATTCGGAAGGTTCGGTACAATTGAGGAAAAAATATGTCTAATCTGAAGCAAGAATTATTTGAAATTGATGTATACGGTTTCACAATCCTTGAGAACGTTCTGACTCCTGATGAATTGATGGAGATGAGAGAGATCCTGATTCGATTGATAGGGGAAAAGGGTGTCGATCGAGGAGACTGTATACATATCTCGAACCTGCCGACAATGGATCCGATCTTTTTCAAGACGATTGACCATCCGAGAGTCTTGCCACTACTTGAAGGAACAATGACCAATCGTGTACCTCTGATTCTCGGCAGTCTTAACGCTCGCATCGTCCGTCCTGGCGATCCGGTGCAACGTCTGCATGGTGATATCCTTGAGGATCTAATGAAGAAAGACGGGAAGAATCCCGTCATGATGAACACGGTCTGGATGCTGGACGATTTTACAGCGGAGATTGGGGCGACCCGGATCGTTCCCGGCACACACAAAAGTGGGATAAATCCCCCACCTGAAGACAGATCGATTAAGCATGTATTGACAGCAACCGCACCGGCGGGAAGTGTTCTTGTTTTTAACGGTCAATGTTGGCATGGTGGCGGTGCGAATACCGGTGATCGGGATCGTCATGCAATTTTTGGGCACTACAGGATTGGCCCTATGATGCGGTTTCAACTTGACCCACACCATCGATTCCCGGAGGAGTGGCTAGATTTACTCACAGATCGGCAAAAGCAACTGCTACGGATGGAGAATGGGGTGGGTGTGCCACACGGCGCGGATCATTACGAATGAATTAGAGCTCAAAGCGTAAAACGTGAGGCGTAAAACGTGAAAGTGCTTTGTTCATTGGTTCATTAGTCCATTGGTTCATTACTAAACGAGTGAACTCATCAACTCAATCGGTTTCGGTTGCACCATTTCTTTATATGAGCTAATCTGATAAATATCTATCCAGTGTTATGATCATTTTAAGGGATAATTTATGTCACGCTTGAAGTATGCCCTCATCGGCTATGGTCGTCGAGGTCGATCACATATCGAAACCGCCGCAGCGTTGAAAGAGACCTTTGAAATTGTAGCAGTTTGCGATGCTCATACGGCATCAGCAGAGGAAGGGGCGACACAGTTCAACGTGAGTGCTTACACCGATGTTCGTGAGATGGTTGAACGTGAGCAACCGGAGGTCTGTGATATTGTCGTACCCGCAGAACTTCATCATGTGGTATCTTGCTATTTATCGCGTTGCGGCATCCATCACAACGTCGAGACGCCCCTTGCACCGACGCTTGGATTGATGGATCTGATGATTGAGACTGCTGCCGAACACAGCGTCAAACTGCAAACCTCCGAAAACTTTCCGTTTGTCCCAGTTGAACAATTTGTTTGCAAACTCATCCGTGGAAATGTCATCGGACCTGTCCACAAATGTTACCGCCTCTTTTCAACGACAGGGTATCACGGTTTGGCTGCGATACGGTGCCGGCTGGATGCTACGCCTGTTGCTGTTAGCAGCATCAGTCATACGATGCCCGTTGTTCCCTATGTTGACCATGCCAAACGTGGCTTCAATACCGAAAGCCTTGAATTCTACGCTGTCGATTTCGATAACGGGGGCATCGGAATTGCGATGGTCGGTAATAAAAACAGCCGTCTCGGTCGGAACTCACTGGTCGGTTTCGAGACCTGTGGCGAGCGCGGTACGATTGTGACTAACGGCAATCAGAGCGCATCGGGCGGGGAAACGGTTAACGTTTGCACCGCTGAAGATATCGCGGAGCGTGCGGGTCAGGCGAGGACTTACGAATTTCAGCGTGAATATGCTGCATCAAAGGTCATTAAGCGGATCTTTGTCGAACTACCGGACGAATTGGGCGGAACGATTGAATGGGGGAATCCGTATTTGGAGGTGGGACTCCCAGAGCATAACATCTCATTGGCAACGATGCTTGATGGGATCGGGCGCGCTGTGCGGGAGGATGTTGATCCACTCTGGACGGGTGAGATGGGTCGAGCGGATCAGGAGATGGTTTTGGCTGCCGACAGATCAATTCGGATGAATCGGCAGCCGGTTGCGCTGCCTTTGCCACAGGATCCATGTGAGGAAGAAGCGTTTGACAGGAATTTTGAGCAGCGATTTGGTGTCCCTCCCCGTGAAGATTTGGAGAAAGCGTTAACAGTCAATTTCAAGGCACGGTAAGCGGCAGCTCGACAGCCTTGATAAGATTGCAGCACTATTCAGAGTAATTTCAAAAATTAAAAAAGGATATCAATCTATGAACGATGCGGAAAAATATCTGTTCGATCTCAACGGTTACCTCGTCATTGAGGACGTCCTCACGCCTGATGAGGTTGCCCTTGCTAATGAAGCCATTGACCGTCATTGGGACGAGGGACGCACCCGTCCCCGCGATCAGGCCTTAGACGGTGGTTCCCCTGCACTTAGAGGTGATAAGGGGCGCGGGGAACTGGGCAACATGCTCAATTGGGAAGAACCTTGGTGCAATCCCTTTCGAGAGATGTTAGCACACCCGCGAATTGTCCCTTATCTTAACCAAATCCTTGGCAGAGGCTTTCGGATGGATCACCACATGTTTCTGCTGTCAATGGAAAAAGGGGCGGAGGGGTTTATTTTTCATGGATCTTCGGGGCCGGGTTTCGATCCAAACCAATATTACATCTTCCGCAATGGTCAGATGCACTGTGGACTGACAGTTGTGGCGGTCCAGCTCACGGATGTAAACCCGGGTGACGGTGGATTGATAGTGATTCCGGGCAGCCACAAGAGCAATTTTTCATGTCCTCAAGAAATTCGGCGTTATGAGAGCTATCAGGAACATGTTCGGCAAGTTGTGTGCAAAGCCGGCGGTGTCATCATCTTCACAGAAGCGGTGACGCACGGGACGCTGCCTTGGACATCGGCTGAACCACGTCGGTCGATATTGACTCGCTATACGGCGGGCAACCTAGCGTATGTTCCGGCCTATTCCGTACCTGAATGGGCAAATGAGAGGCAGCGAGCGGTGATGGAACCACCGTATCATACACGGTTAGATCGACCTGTGTTAGAGGAATAGATACAAGAATCTCTCAGAATTTATCAACATAAGGAAAAGATGTCCAAAGGCGCAATTTACCCATCGGAAGCCAAGACATTTCAGGATGCATGCACCGGTGCGAAGATTCGGCAGGTAACTGATCATCCCTCAATTCATCACCACCCCTTCTTTTTCATTCCCGCGTATGATGATGCCATGCGGTGGTTGATCTTCATCTCATGCCGTACCGGTTCACCCCAGATCTTTGCTGAAGAGCGTTCTACTGGCTCGCTTATCCAACTGACGGATCGCCCGGATCTCAGCAATTGGTCGATCTACCCCTCGCACGGTGGACATGCTGTTTTCTTCACAGCAGGCACAAGCGCGTGGCGGTTAGATCTTGAGACGTTTGAAGAACGGGAGTTGGTCAATTTTGCCGTAACACAGAGAGGAGAGGAAGGTACAGTCTCTCCCGCAGCGGGAACAACAGGGTTAAGTTATGACGATCGGTGGTGGGCCGTACGCTTCAACGTTGACGGGGGCTCAGCGTTAGCAATTATTAACACTGAAACAGGCGAACACGAAACCATCCTTCGGCGTGACAGTGTTGGTCATTTACAATTCTGTCCGGACGATTCAAACTTGCTTTTCTACGCCGGTCCACTCACTGACCGTGTCTGGATAATTCGGCGGGATGGTAGCGACAACCGCCGGCTGTACGCCCGTAATGTTGAAAAAAACGAATGGATCACCCATGAGTCGTGGATTCCCCGCACACGCGAGTTGGCATTCGTTGATTGGCCTCACGGTATTCGTTGCGTCCATGTGGACACAGGCGCAGAGCGACGTGTCACCTCCTGTAATGCTTGGCACGCAATCTGTAACCGTCAAGGCACACTGATGGTTGCCGACACAAACTTTCCCGACATTGGTCTTCAGCTTTTCGATCCGCGTGATGGGGTCGGAGAACCGGTGACACTGTGCTACTCAAAAGCATCATCTATCGGTGAACACTGGAACGGTCCATTTCCGTATGCGAAGGGGCCAGTTAAGGTCCACGCCGAGCAACATACCCACCCGCACCCCTCTTTCAGTCCTGATGGGAGAATAGTAGTTTACACATCGGATCGCACTAGACACAGTCAGGTATATGAGGTTGAAATTCCAGACAGATTTATAGTTTTTTAGACCCATCTCCTAAAAGTAGTCAATAGCTGATCGGCAGAAGAATCTTGTCCGTTGAAAATTGTCTATGGTAGAATATAGACACCCTACCAAATATAATTCAAGAACTGATGTATCATGAGATAATTACGGTGAGATATGAGAGCTGTTATCCAACGTGTTAAATCTGCTAGTGTAACCGTCGAAGGGAAGGTTGTCTCAGAAATTCAAAAGGGATTGCTCGTTTTTCTCGGCGTCGCTCAAGAGGATACCCGCGCCGATGTCGATTATATGGCAAGCAAAATCGCCAATCTCCGAATCTTTGAAGATGACGAAGGACGAATGAATTTGTCAATTTTAGATGTTGATGGCGAAGCCCTTGTCGTCTCTCAATTCACACTCTATGGGGATTGCCGCAAGGGGAGACGCCCTAGCTTCATTCACGCCGCCCGTCCTGAAAAAGCAGATCCGCTCTACCAAGCATTTATGGACGAGATCTCGCGGTTGGGGGTGCCTGTCAAGGCTGGCATATTTCAGGCGATGATGGATGTCGAACTGATTAACGATGGACCTGTCACGATGATGCTAGATAGCAATAAACTGTTTTGACCCATAAATGCTTTGATTTTGGGAAGGAAGATATTATGGAACGTAAAATGGAACTTGGCTTGTACCTATTCGGTGAAGTGGACGAGGAATGGCTAACCTTTGTCAATCAACTGGGTGTTGAGGCTGTGGTTATGGCTAACCCTCGACTGCCGGGCGATGGTCGTTGGGAATTTATGGACCTACTACAGATGCGGACGGCGATCGAAAATGTGGGTCCCCGGCTCGCCGCCATTGAGAATGTTCCACCTTCTTTTTATGACAAAATCATGCTCGGCTTACCCGGACGAGATGAGCAGATTGAGAATATGGCAGCTACCATCCGCAATATGGGAGCCGCGGGCATTGATACTTTTGGCTATCATTGGATGCCCAACAGTGTGTGGCGGACTTCCAACACAACGCCCACTCGGGGAGGTGCGACAGTTACCAGTTTTGATATGGAACTTGTTAAAGATGCACCGCTCTCCCACGGACGGGTCTTCACCGAAGAAGAGATGTGGGAATATTACGAATACTACATGAAGGCGATTCTCCCTGTCGCAGAGGAGGCAGGCGTGCGACTCGCGCTCCATCCCGATGACCCACCGGTCAAATCTCTTGGGGGGATACCCCGTCTGTTTCGTAGTTTTGAAGGTTTCAAGCACGGTATATCGCTCGTTGACAGCCCCATGCACGGTCTTGATTTTTGTGTGGGTTCTTGGTCTGAGATGGGCCCTGGGGTAATTGATGCCGTGCGCTATTTTGGACAGCGCGATCGGATTTTCTACGTCCATTTCCGGGATGTGCAGGGGTATGTCCCCAAATTTGCGGAATCCTTCGTAAATGACGGAAACTGCGATATGTTTGAGGTAATGCAGGCATTGAAGGAAAGTGGATTTAATGGTTGGATGATTACAGATCATGTTCCGAACATGATAAACGATACGCCGCAGGGGCACCGTGCACGTGCTTTTACGATTGGTTATATGGCAGCATGTCTTGAGAGATTGAACGCAGCCGACTGAAAAATATTCTTCGGGAAAATTACAGATTCTTGAACCAAACGAAAGGTTCATGAATAAAAACTAAGGGAGGTGCAACTTTGACAGGATAAACTGTCATAAGTTGAAAAGCAATGAACGGATCACAGTCAACACAAATATCATCTCTCAATGAAGTGGTTGAAGAACTGAAGGAAAGATTGACGGATGGTTTGGTCGCAGTCGTGCTCTTTGGCTCACGGGCACGAGGCGATGCCCACGAAGAAAGCGATTGGGATGTCCTTGTAATTGCTCGTAACCTACCAGATCGCCTATTCCGTCGTCATGCCTTCCTGAAAGCGCAACTGCCGCCTAGGTGGCGTGCTGCTATTTCCCTCTTGGCAAAAACACCAGAAGAATTTGAGGCATCATTGCCATCTTTTTACTTGGACATCGCCCTAGATGGAATTGTGCTCTATGATCCCTACCGTTATATGCAGGAAAAACTAACCCATTTGCAGAAATTAATTCATAAGAAAGGACTGCGACGAGAAAAAATCGAGGGGAGTTTTGCTTGGCAGTGGGATAAGTTTCCCGGTTTCGGTTGGTCTATCGAATGGGACACGGAGATGTGATGAGGTCCTCAGACGCACAGTACCGCTTTAGAATCGCACAGGGGTTCCTAGAGGAGAGTCGTCAAGACGTTACATTGACACGTTGGCGTTCTGCGGTAGACAACGCACAATTGGCAACAGAAAATGCAGCTAAATCTGTGTTAGCTTTGGTGGGGCCTGTAGGCAGAACCCATTAACCCGCTTTGTTATTGCGTCAAGCGTTGCAAATATTTTCTCCGTCTTACCAACAATACATTGAGAGACTTTCTGAACAAGCTGAGATGTTAGGCTTTGATGTACATGTACAGACTGACTATGGTGATGAAATGGAAGGGGTCACGCCTTGGGAATTATTCAATGAAGATGATGCTCACAGCGCACTGGCTATCGCTGAAGAAGCAGTGAGGCTAGCACAATTGATAATCGAAGCACTCAACCAATGAAAATTTTTGAGTTTATCCGCAGTGGTCAGCATGATGTGTGCGCCTGCAATACTACTTCATACAAATTGGTGGTAAGTTGCCAAATGGACGGTGTATGTTTTGAGTAGAACTCGAATTCTCTACGTTATCGATTCTATGGGCAGAGGCGGGGCTGAGACGCAGTTGCTCAAGACCTTAGCGCGACTACCGGCAGATCGATTTGAAGCCTTTATCGTGTTAAGTCGTGAACCCGGTGCTTCCTATGACCAGCTTGCAGCACTCCCGATCGTCCAAGAAATTATTGTCCTGCATGATACAAGTCGCTTTAACTCCGAAGCTCATCGAGACAGATTTCCCATACTGTCTTTGATGCAGAAGGCTTTTAGGCTAGCAGCTATTATAAAATTGGTGAAACCGGCGATTATCCACAGTTGGCTTTGGTATTCCAATCTTCTCTGTGGCATTGTTCGCCAATTTTCTCTAACCCCATTAGGGAGAAATCCATCGTACTCTCTAATCGTTTCACAGCGAGGCGACTATTATGCGAGATATGGTCGCACAAGGCTGTGGCTGACAGAAAAACTCATCTACCGCCACGCCGATGTCCTTTTAACCAATTCCGATCGCATCCGTGACAACCTTCGGCACCGTTACCCCGACAAACGTATCCTAGCAATTCGGAATCTACTCGATTTGCCCGATTTGCCCCCACAATCGCCTTCTGACACTCCACCGCTGTGGCACATCGTGAGTGTCGGTCGGTTGACAGTGGAAAAAGGGTACCAGTATCTCATCGAAGCGTTGTATCTGCTCAACACAAAATTCAACCGACAAAACTTCACAGCGACAATCCTCGGAGATGGCACATTGAGAACGAACTTAGCGCAGCTTACAGATGCCCGGTTTCTGCGACGATATTTTTTCTGTACTATCGACCGCACACCTTTTCGTCCTGCCATCGCTGCATGAAAGTTCGCCAAATGCTCTCATCGAAGCGATGGGGGTTGGACTCCCTTGCATCGCTTCAGGTGTCGGGGGTGTTCTCGATCTCATTGACCACCAAGAAAATGGGCTACTTATTCCACCACGGGCGAGCGGAGCATTGGCGGAGGCAATCAATGATATCTTAACTAATCGCGAATTGGCGGTATATCTAGGACGAAACGCGAGGCGAAAAATTGAGAGGATGTTTGATAACGATGGGTCTATCCAGCAGCTGCAAGCAGTTTATCAGGATTGCCTTTGTATGAATTCCTAAACACACCCTTAATAGCATAAAGGAGGATAGTTCATGACAAGTCAGCCGATCAAACTTGGCGTCGTTGGCTGTGGGTTTACAGGCAGGCAAACGATTTTCGCAACCACTGTAATGTCGCGTATGACCACTGTTGCGCTAGCAGACCTCGACCCCACTCGGCGTGAAGAGGTCGCCGGAGAATACGCTGTGCCACGCGCCTACGCCGATTACCGAGAGGTTCTTGCAGACAGCGACATCGACGCGGTATATCTCGGTACTGCCCCCGATGTGCGTCTGCCAATGGTGCTTGAGACACTCGCTGCGGGTAAGCACGCGCTGGTCCAGAAGCCTCATGCGATTCGGGCAGATGAGATTACGGAGATGGCGGAGGCGGCAACAGCGGCAGGCAAGACGTTGCAATTCTGCTATTTCATGCGGCACTTCCCTAACAATCGCCAGATTCGTCGGGCGGTGCTCAGCGGTAAGATTGGAGACCCGTATCATGCGCGGATCTTTGGGAAATACAATCATATCCCGCCACTGAACGACAGCTATCGTTGGTTGCACGTCTATGGTCAGAAAGGTGGATCGTTAGGGCAGCACTATTCTCATGAGTTAGACCTCGCGTGGTGGTGGATGGGTTGTCCGAAGCCGATGTGGGCGTTTGGTGCCAAGCATGTGGTCTATCCGGCATACGATGGTCCCGAAGGTGCCGCTGAT